>NZ_JBSFBZ010000015.1:0-114936 GCF_053593195.1 Saccharopolyspora sp. NPDC002376 | reverse complement strand
TCCATCCGGGGCCAGGGCTTGTCCATGCCGGCGAAGAAGCCGCCTGCCTCGTGCCGCGTGCCCAGCGCGAGGAAGCGATCCAGCAGACCGCGCGGCGAGGCCAGTCCCGTTTGCCATGTATTGGCATACATAAAAACGGGATCCCGCAGCCAGGCGGCGTCTGAGGTTCCGCCACCCGCACCGCCACGCAAACCGAGCCTGGAAAAACCTCAATGAAATCGCACGGCCGATTTCCATGGAAATCACGGCACCCCGCACCGCAGGTGCGCTTTAGAAGCCCGGTTCGATCGCTTCGCCGACGGCGGCGTGCAGGACGCCCGGGAGTGCGCTGATCTCTTCGACCAGTGCTGCGGCCGGTGCTTTTCCTCGCAGGCGCAGGGCGACGACGGCGGTGCGCTGCTGTTCGTCGTCGGTGTCCTCGCGCTCCACCTCGAGGTCCATCACCGCCCAGCCGCGGCTGGTGCACAGGGTCAGCACGCTGCGCAGAACCCCGAAGCCGTCGAGGTAGCCGATCCGCATCACCTGCGGTTCCCGCAGCGACCTGCGCAGCATCCGCAACAACCACGGGTAGCCCAGCACCACCAGGAAGTGCACCGCCGTGGTCGCGGCGGCCAACACCACCAGACCGCTGCCACAGGCCATCCCCACGGCGGCCACCACCCACACCGTGGCCGCCGTGGTCAGACCGCGCACCGCGTCGCGGCGCACGAAGATCAGCCCACCGCCGATGAACCCGATGCCGGAGACGATCTGCGCGGCCACCCGCGATGGGTCGAACGACACCCGGTCGAACGCCAGCAGATCGCCGAAACCGTACTTCGACACCAGCATGAACAGCGCCGCACCGACCCCGACCAGGGCGTGCGTGCGCATCCCGGCGCTCTTGGCGCGGACCTCCCGCTCCAACCCGATCAAGCTGGAGAACAGCAGCGCCGTGCCCAGCTCGACCAGCAGCGGAAGCTCGCGGAGGCCGGTTACCACCGCATCCGACGACACCACTGGAACGTAGCACCGCCGCGATCAGGTCACGATCGACGTGGCCGCCGAGCCAGGTAGGCCACCGCCGGCGGCAGGTTGCGCCACACGGTCCGGCTGATCACCGTCTCCTCGAACTCCGCGCGCAGATCCGCCAGCTGGCGGCGAGCCGGTGGCGCCCACCGCGTCCAGGTGTAGGCGAACTGCGTGAACGCACCGCCCGGCACCAGCGATTCGGCGACCAACCGGATCAGCGGCACCCCGTCGACCGGCGCGTGCGCCACCCACGGCAACCCGCTGACGACGACATCGGCGCGCAGCCCACGCTCCCGCAACAGCTCCGGAAGCTCCCGGGCGTCGGCGCACACCGACTCCGCACCGGGGAACCGCTCCCCCAGCTGCGCGGCCCAACTCGAGTTGAGCTCCAACGCCAGGTGGTGTCCGCGCCCACCGAGGCGATGCTGGATCACCTCGGTGAACGCCCCGGTTCCCGGCCCGAGCTCAACCACCACCGGGTCACCGCGGTGCGGGATCGGCGCCACCATCTGCTCGGCGAGCGCCCGCGAACTGGGCCCGACCGCAGCGGTCGTGGTCGGCGACTTGACGAACTCCCGCAGAAAACCCGTTCCCACCTGCGCCACTCCCGATCGCCTCCCGAGCCTCGCGTGCCCGGTCAGGATCCCGGAGCCGGTGATCCGCTAGGTGACCAGCTGCGCAACGGTGCGCCAACACTTCCTCACGGGAGCCGGCGCCCGGTGAACATCGAGATTCCGGCCGCGACGATCGCGGTCAGCGTGCCCAGCACCAGCCATGGCTTGCTTGCATCGGTGTGCTTGGTCTCGTAGCCGATCTGCTCGCCCAGCGTGTCGTAGACCTCGCGGAGCTGCTCGGCGCTGGCCGCCTTGTGGAACTCGCCGCCGGAGAGCTTCGCGATCTCCTGCATGGCCTCGTCGTCGACCTCGACCAGCTCCTGCTGGCCCTGGATCTCGATGCTGCCGTGCCTGGTGCCGAAGGAGATCGTGGAGATCGGCACGCCGGCCTGCCGCGCTTCCTTCGCCTTCGTATAGGCGCCGCGCGGGGCGTCCATGTCGCGCGGGATGGTCTGACCGCCGTCAGCCATCAGCACGATCCGCGCAGGCGGCGCCCCGGCCGGACCGCCGACCATCTTGCCGAACGAGTCGATCGCCTGCATCGAGGCGTTGATCCCGTCACCGGTGGCGGTGGCCTCGGCCAGCTTCAGGCTGTCGATGGCCTGCTTGACGCCGGTCCGGTCGGTCGTGGGCATCACCAGCACGGTCGCAGTGCCCGCGAAGGACACCAGCCCCAGGTTGATGCCCGGGGTGAGCTTGTCGGCGAACTCCTTGGCCGCGACCTTCGCCGCCTCCAGCCGGCTAGGCTCGACGTCGGTGGCCTTCATCGACAACGACACGTCGATGGTCAGCATCACCGTGGCCCGGTTGCGCGGAATGCGCTGCTCAGCGGTGGGTCCCATCAGCGCGACGGTGAGCATGATCAGTGCCACGCCCAGCAGCGCTGGCGGCACGTGCTTCCACCAGCCCTGGCGCTTGGCCGCCACCCGGTCCAGCACCTCCAGGTTGCTGAACCGGATCGTGTCCTGGCGGCGCTTCCGCATCGCCCACACGTAGCCGCCGACCAGCGCGGCGACCACCAACAGCAGCAGGAACCACCACGGCGCGGTGAATCCCGACAAACTCAACATCAAGCTGCTCCTCCGGACCAACCGCGCTTGCGGGCCACCACGAACCGCACGACGTCGGCGATCCAGTCCGAATCCGTCCGCAACACCAAGTGCGCGCAACCGGCGCGGCGCAGCACCGCCGCCACCTCCTCGCGGTGCGCCGCGGCAGCCGCGGCGAACTCCTTGCGCAGCACAGGACTGGTGTGCACCTCACGCTGCTTGCCGGTTTCCGGGTCCGACAGCAGCACCGTGCCCACGTCGGGCAACTCCACATCGCGCGGGTCCAGCACCTCGATGGCCAGCAGCGAGTGCCGGGCGCCCAAGCCTCGCAGCGCGCGCTGCCAGTCCGTCGGGCCCAGGAAGTCCGAGACCACCACCGCTAACCCGCGCCGCCGCGGCGGACGCCGCAGGGACTCCAGCAACCCGCTGAGATCACCGCGCGTTCCTTCTTCCGCGCGCGGCGTTCCGGCAGCTTTTCGCAGCAACGACCGCGCGTGCGCAGCGCCGCCGCGTGCGGGCACCCGCACCGGGCCGGTGCCGTTGTCCAGAACGGCACCGATCCGGTTGCCGCCACCGCTGGTCAAGAACACCACCGCGGCCAGGGCGGCGACGGCCAGTTCACGCTTCTCGCAGGCCGCCGAACCGAAGTCCAGACTCGGCGAGAGATCCATCGCGACCCAGGTCTCCAGCTCCCGGTCGGCGACCGTCTGCCGGATGTGCGGCTCGGACATGCGGGCGGTGACCGCCCAGTCCATCCGCCGCACGTCGTCGCCGGGCTGGTAGACCCGCGCCTCCCCCGGCTCGGTGCCCGGACCGGGCACCAGGCCGAGGTGGTTGCCCTGCAGCAGGCCGTCCAACCGGCCCCGCACGCTCAGCTCCAGCGACCGCAGCGCGGCTTCCAACCGGCCGGTGTCCAGGGACGGGGGCGCCCAGTTCGGGCGGTCCCCATCCGGCTGTTGATCGGTTGCCGACACGCCCTCGCCCCTCACTGGTGCGGGTTGGGCGCGTGCGGCGGCTGCGCGTAACCGCCAGGGCCGCCGACCGGCGCGGGCGCGGGCGGACCGCCCTGCGGACGGGCCGAGACCTGCGGCAGCGGCACGGTCTGCAGCACCCGGTTGACGATGTGCTCCACCGGGATGCCGTCGGCCAGCGCGTCGTAGGACAGCACCAGCCGGTGCCGCAGCACGTCCGGAACCACGTCCACCACGTCCTGCGGCAGCACGTAGTCGCGCCCGCGCACCAGCGCCAGGGCACGCGAGGCGGCGATGATGCCCAAGCTGGCACGCGGCGAGGCACCGTAGGAGACCCAACTCGCGATGTCGGACAGCCCGTGGTCGTTGGGCAGCCGAGTGGCCACCACCAAGCGCACCACGTAGTCGACCAGCGCGTGGTGCACGAACACCGAGGCGGCGACCTTCTGCAGCCGGATCAGCTCGTCCGGGTTGAGCACCGGGTTCGGCTCCGGAGCCGCGACGCCCATCCGGTAGATGATCTCGCGCTCCTCCTCCGCGGTGGGGTACTCCACCGGGAGCTTGAACAGGAACCGGTCGCGCTGCGCCTCCGGCAGCGGGTAGACGCCCTCGTTCTCGATCGGGTTCTGGGTGGCCAGCACCAGGAACGGGGCGGGCATCGGGTAGCTCTCGCCGCCGATGGAGACGTGCCGCTCGGCCATCACCTCCAGCAGCGCCGACTGGACCTTCGCCGGAGCTCGGTTGATCTCGTCGGCCAGCACGAAGTTGGCCAGCACCGGACCGAGCTCGACGTCGAAGCGCTCGCTGCCCTGCCGGTAGATGCGGGTGCCGAGGATGTCCGCGGGCACCAGGTCGGGGGTGAACTGAAGTCGCGAGAAGCTGCCGCCGACGACCCGCGCGAAGGTCTCGACCGCGAGGGTCTTGGCCACGCCGGGCACGCCTTCCAGCAGGATGTGGCCCTTGGCCAGCAATCCGGTCAGCACCCGCTCCACGAGCCGGTCCTGGCCGACGATCACCCGCTTGACCTCGAACACGGTGCGTTCCAGCAGCTGCGCATCGCGCGCCGGGGTGCTCACCTGGTCCGCCGGACGCGCGGCGCCCCCGCTCTCACCGTTGCCGGCCTCGGTCAATTCTCCCAGCCTCCTGTCGTCGGTCCGGCCTACCCAGCCGCTCAAGATCCTGGCACGCCCCCACTGCGCAACGCCGAGGGGGCACTACCCCGAGCCCACCCAACCTCAGTCGCGGTGTGACCCCGGTAAAGCCGCCGGATCGAGGATTAGTTTCACTCAGCACTGAACATATCGAGCATGTTGACTAGATGTGGCGTTTTCAACCGAACAAGTCGGTCGAAAACCACTACCCCTGCGCGGTGCGGGCGTTGCGGAGGTCGTCCGGCGTATCCACATCGGATGCTTCGGACTCGATCGCCGGGATGCGCACCGGCGTGAGCGGGGCGAGAACAGCGCGGAGCGGGCGGTTGTGGACGTCGGCGGGCATCGCCTCGCGCAGCGCGCCCATGTCCCACACCCCCACCAGCCATTGTGGACGGTCCTGCGCATCGACGAGCACCGCTCCAGCGGACTCGGGTGTTTCACGCAGAGCGGTGAGCAGTCGGGCGATCGTGGCCGTCGTCAGGTACGGGTGGTCTCCGGCGAGGACTGCGACCGTGCGCGTTTCCGCCGGGAGTTGCGCCAGGCCGGCCCGGAGGCCCGCGAGCGGACCGCCGTCCGGCGGTTCTTCCGCGGTCCAGCGCACCGTCCGAGCCGTGGTGCGCGGCGGGCCGACCACGACCAGCGGGTCAGCCTCGGCCACCGCGTCCAGCGTGCGGTTCAGCAAAGTGCGCCCGCCGATGGGCAGCAGGACCTTGTCCACCCCGCCGAGTCGACGCGCCCGACCACCGGCCAGCACCACTGCCGCGAATTCCGCCACACCGCAATGCTTCCAGCCGCCCACTTCCCCGCTCCACCCAGTCCTCCGAACAGGACTGCGCCCCTGCCGCACAGGATGCGGCAGGGGCGCTGGAGCTGGTGGGTCAGAGCATGCGGACCGCGTACGGGGCGATGCCGCCGTAGCGGACCGAGGTCACGCGGACCCGGGAACCCGAGTACGGGGCTTCCACCATCCGGCCGTTGCCGAGGTAGAGGGCGACGTGGTGGATGCTGCCGCTGCTCTGCCAGAACAGCATGTCGCCGCGGCGCATCTGCGACAGCGGCACCCGGCGCCCGGACTGGTACTGGTAGCCGCTGTAGTGGTCGAGCTGGACGCCCGCGCCAGCGAACGCGTAGAGCATCAGCCCCGAGCAGTCGAAGCCGGTCTTGGCGTAGTCACCGTAGGAGTCGGCCACTCCCCCGTCGCGGATACCCCGCGTCGCCCCGCGCGAGTTGCCGCCGCCCCAGGCGTACTGCACGCCCAGCTGGGACAACGCCCGGCTGATCACGACCTCGACCGACCGGCCGCTGGGTGCCGGCGCCGACTGCTGCACAGGGACCCGGGAGCCCGTCGACTGCGACGCAGCCTGGGCTGCAGCCTGAGCAGCGGCTTGCGCGGCGGCCGCCTCCTCGCGCTGCTTCTCGTCCAGCCAGTCCTCGTACTGACCGCGCCGCTGCTCCAGGCCGGACACGTGCGAGCGGGCCTCGGCCAGCTGCGCCTCGACGCCGGACTTGTCCGATTCCAGCTGCCGCGCCTGGTCGGCCTGGGTGTTCTGGGCCGCGACCGCTGCCTGCTGGGCGGACTCTGCCGCGCGGCGTGCTTCGCCGGCAGCTTGCTGCTTGGCTTCGGCCGCCTCGAGCGCAGCCCGGGCCAGCGAGTCCTTGTTGACCTTCTCCACGCGGGCGCGCTCGAGGTCGTCCATGACGTCGAGCTCGGACTTGCTGATCACGTCCAGGAACAGCGCGCGGTCGAGCACGTCCTGAGGGTTCTTGGAACCGACGAACGCGGTGGCCGAACCGACCTGGCTGCCCTGCCGGTAGCTGCCCGCCACGAACCGGTCCAGGCGCTGGCGCTGCTGATCGATCCGCTGGCCGGCGACGTCGGAGGCGACCCTGGCCGCGTCCGCGACGCGGCGGGCGTCGTCGTAGGCGCCCTCGGCCCGGGCCAGGTCGACGCGCGCCTTGTTCGCGTCCTCCATCTTGACCTCGACCTGCGCCTGCAGGTCGATCAGCTTGGACTCCGCCTCGGCCAGCTGGTTCGCCAGCTCGCCGACCTGCCCGGCCACCTGCTGCGACTTGGCGCGACCGGCCTGGATCTCGGCGTCGCTGGGGTTCGGCGGTGGCGCCGGCACGGCCGAACCGACACCCGGCGTGGCCAGGCCTATGGCGACGAGCAGCGTGATAGCGGCGGCCCCACGCACACCACGACTTCCCGGCATGACCGTCACCTCCGCTGATACGCCCATTCGGCGGCCATTACTTGGGCCGAATGGAGTCACACGACGACTCCGGATCCTGCCACTTTCGTCCCGATCGCACCATTGATCTCAATCACGACATGCGCAACATCGACCACATGGGTCACAAAATTCCCAACGAATGGGACGACGAGGCGCAAACGGGATGATCAGGACCAGGTGCTCGGGTCGCCCCAGGTGTGCAGCGGGCGGGTCGGCTCGCTGAGCGGAGCGGCGACCAGGTCCGGCAGCACCTCGTCCAGCGGATCTCGCAAGACCGCGGCGGCCAGCTCGTCGTAGGGCGTCGGCTCGGCGTTGCAGATGATCAGCGTGGCGCCGGCCTTGACGGCCAGCTCGGCGAGACCCGCCGCCGGGTGGACCGTCAGCGAAGTGCCCGCAGCGAGGAACAGGTCGCAGTCCAGCGCGGCCCGCTGCGCCTCCCGGATCACACCGGGATCCAGGGGCTGCCCGAAGGAGACGGTGGCCGACTTCAGGATGCCGCCGCAGGAACGGCACGGCGGATCGGACTCCCCCGCGGCCACCCGCTCCAGCGCTGCGCTCATCTGACCGGTCGCACCGCAGTCCAGGCACACCGTCCGGTGGATCGTGCCGTGCAGCTCCAGCACTCGATCCCGGGCCAAGCCGGCGCGCTGGTGCAGCTCGTCGATGTTCTGGGTCAGCAACGAGCGGAGCCGCTCCGAACGGTCGAGGTCGACGAAAGCGCGGTGCGCCGCACTGGGCTCGGCCTTCCAGGCCGGGTGCTCGGCGCGGCTGCGCCAGGCCTGCTCGCGGACCTGCGGGTCGGCGACGTAGCTGTCGATGTCGCTGAGGCGCTGGGCCGCGGGGTTCTTGGTCCACAGCCCGTTGGGCCCGCGGAAGTCGGGGATGCCCGACGACGTCGACACCCCGGCCCCGGTCAAGGCGGTGATCCGGCGCGCTCCGCCGAACAGCTCTCGGGCCTGCTGCCAGTCGTCCATGCCTCGTTGCACCACGCCCACACGGTCCCACGAATCCCCGGACCGCCACGCCATCGCCCACCATGTAGCAGCTCACACCGCTCCGGTCCAGGTTCGTGAGGGCGGGTTTGCGGCGCGGTAACGCGGAACGCGTCCTGGTGAAACACCTGGTTCCTACGTTCGGTCCAACCGACGGAAGGAGCCGGGTTGACCGCGAGAACGCCCGCCGGCCGGGGCCGCTGGATCGAGGGGTGGAACCCCGAGGACGAGCAGTTCTAGGAGTCCACAGGCGAGCGCGTGGCGCGGCGGAACCTGTTCTTCTCGATCGTCTCGGAGCACATCGGTTTCTCCGTGTGAAACATCTGGTCGGTGCTGGTGCTGTTCATGTCACCGGAGATCGGCCTGCCGTTCACCGCGGCCGAGAAGTTCCTGCTGGTGATAACGCCGAACCTGGTGGGCGCCGCGCTGCGGCTGCAGCCCGCGCCCAGCACCGATCTGGCGCTGGTGCTGGGCCTGGTGCACATCGCGGTCGTCGACGGCTGGGCGGACGACGACTACGTCGACACCCGCACCACCGGATTCGAAGCGGCGTGGCAGCGGGCGATGACCTGGTGGCCGGAGTGGCCGAGCCGATCGGCGACCACCCGGCCGTGGTGGAGCTGATCGCACGCCGCTACCGGCTGGCCCTGCGCGAAGTGACCGCTGCTGGAAAACTGGCCTCCGCGTGATTCCTGGGAGTCCAACGGGGTACCCCCATTGCTACGGGATCGCGTACGAGGCCGCGACAACGCTTGGTCGCGGGTGTGTCAAGGGGGTTGTCCAGATGTCCAGCACGACGAGTTCCAGCACCACGCACCGCACCCGTCGCCAGCCCGCCAGCAAGGGCGGCCAAGCCGGTCCGACGATCCCCGTGCCCTACGTGACGGCGGAGCTGCACACCGCCAAGATCCCGCTCCCCGGCGGCAAGGACGTCTCGGCCGCGGTCGACACCGTGCGCGGCCAGCTGCCCTCGGCGGACCAGCTGCTGTTCTACGGCGGGTTGACCGCAGCCGCTGCCTTCAGCGTCATCGAATGGCCGGTGGCAGCGGCGATCGGCATCGGGAACGCACTCGTCCAGCGCAGCGTGCACAAGGAGGGCAGCGAGGCCTGATCACGAGGGAACCCCGATGCCACTGGGCTGGCTGCTCGCCAAAGCAGCCGAAGTCGCCGAACTGGTACTGCACGCTGCCCGCACCAAGGCGGCCGCTCCCGCCGGCCGACGGGTGTGGGCCGGTAGACGCCGCAGCCACCTGGAGATCCGCGGCATGCACGAGCCCGGCTCCGAGGCCACCGCACGCGCAGTCGAAGCCAGGGTCGGCGCCGTCGAGGGTGTGCGCAGCGCCGAGGTCAACGGCGTGCTCGGACGCGTGGTTGTCGAACACGATCCGGACGTCGTGGACATCGCGGCGTTGTCGCACCTGATCTCCGAGATTGAGCGCGAGCACGGCCTTGACGACGCGGCGATGTCCCCACGCAGCACCGCCCACCCCGCCAACACCGAGCCGGTGCTCCGCGACGCGGCGGCGCTGGTCATCAGCCTGGCCGGGCTCGGCTACTCCACAGCGGCCGCGCTGCTGCCGGTGCGCACCGTGCCGCCGCTGTTCCCGACCGTGGTGTCGCTGGTCGACTCCGTGCCGTGGATGCGCAGCGGTCTGGAGCGCAAGCTCGGCCGCGCAAAGGCGGACAATTTGCTCGCGCTCGGCGGTTCCGTCTCGCACGGGTTGTCCCGGAGCCCGCTCGGCGTGTTCACCCACTTGTGCGGCCGATTCTGCGCCTCGCGGGAGACGATCGCCCGGCAGCAAGCCTGGTTCGAGTGGGAACGGGGTTCGGTGCACCGCTGCGATCCGGTGGTCGTCGAGCCGCGTCCACAACCGGTTCCGGGCGGACCTGTCGAGCGGGTCGCGAGCGTCTCCGGCGGGGCAGCGCTGGCTGGTTACGGCACCGTGCTCACAGCCTCGCGCAACCCGCAGCGCGCGCTGGCCATGCTGGCGGCCGGGGTGCCGCGTCCGGCCAAGGCCGGGCGCGAGGCCTTCGCCACCCACCTCACCACCGCGGTCTCAGCACGCGGTGGGCTCGTCCTGGAGCCCGGCGCGCTACGCCGCCTCGACCGCGTCGACACCGTCGTGTTCGACGCCCCGGTGCTGCTCACCGGCCGTCGCGCGCTGGATGCCGTGGTCCCGCTGGACACCGAGGCCGACGCCGCGGAGCTATTCGCCCGTGCGAGCCAGCTCATCGATCCGCAGGACCCGACAGCTGAGCAGGTCCTCGGCGACTGGTCGACCGGTCCGGCGCCGGAACACCTCCCGGACGCTGCTCGCGGAGCCGCTGCGGAAGCATCCGCGCGCGGTGCGGCGGTGGTGCTGCGGCACCACGGCGATGTCGTGGCCCTGGCCAACGTCGTCGAGGAACTCGATCCGCTCGCCGAAGCGCTGGTCGAGACGGCACGGGCGAACGGGACGGCGGTGGTGGCCGGAGTCGGCAGCCACCTGGACCACCGGCTCCCGCTGGACCAGGTCGTGGCCGGGGGAAACCGGCTGGCCAGCTCGGTGCGGGAGCTGCAGGCCGACGGCGCGGTGGTCGCGGTGGTCTCCTCTCGGGCCAACGCCGCGTTGTCGGCTGCGGACGTCGGTCTCGGACTGTCCACAACGGACCACACCCCGTGGGGTGCCGATGTCCTGTGCCCGCGGGCCGATGTCGTCCACCTGCTGTTGGCCGCCGCCGAGAACGCCCGCTCCGCCAGCCGCAACGCGGTGCTGCTGTCGGTCGCCGGATCCTGCCTGGGAGCGCTGTTCGCCGCATTCGGCCCAGCTCTCGGCGCGCCGGCGCGCGCTTCCATGCCGGTGCGAGCGGCGACCCTGACAGCCCTGCTCACCGGCACCTGGGCGGGGATGTGCGCAGCCAACCGCCCTACCCCGGTCCCGCAGGAGCGAACGCCCTGGCACGCCATGCCGCCGGATGCGGCACTGTCCACATTGGCCAGCTCAGAACGGGGGCTGAGCGAATCGATCGCCGCCGGCCGGCGCCAGCACCGCGACCGCGGTCGCGTCCAGACCGGAGTGACCCGGGCGACCGTGGAAGGCCTGATCACTCCGATCACGCCGGTGCTCGGGGCCGGGGCGGTCATCTCCGCCGGGCTGGGGTCGGTGATCGACGCTGCTCTGATCGTCGGAGTGCTGCTAGCCAGTGCGCTGGTCGACGGCATCCAGCGGGTCGCCACCGACCGGGAGCTGACCCGGCTGCTCGACGCCGGGCAGATGCCCGCGCGGCGCAAGCGCGAGGGCACCGTCGACGTGGTCCCGGCCGACCAGCTCGTGCCCGGCGACGTCATCGAGCTGCGATCCGGCGACGGAGTACCGGCCGACTGCCGCCTGTTGTCCGTGGACAGCCTGGAAGTCGACGAGTCCAGCCTCACCGGCGAAT
Source organism: Saccharopolyspora sp. NPDC002376 (assembly GCF_053593195.1). Lineage (NCBI taxonomy): Bacteria > Bacillati > Actinomycetota > Actinomycetes > Pseudonocardiales > Pseudonocardiaceae > Saccharopolyspora > Saccharopolyspora sp. NPDC002376. Next base: position 103,491 of record NZ_JBSFBZ010000015.1, on the reverse strand, counting down.
CGCAGCTGGTCGTCAAGGACATCGCGGTCAGCACCGCGCCCGAGGTCGCCGACCGCACCTGCATGCTCTACCAGGGAACGGCCGTCGCCAGCGGGACCGGCACCGCCGTCGTCGTCGCGGTCGGCACGCACACCGAGCTCGGGCGAACGGCGCAGACCAGCGCACCGGAGACCGGCAACGGCGTCGAAGCCCGACTGGGCGAGCTGACGAAGAAGATCCTGCCGATCTCCATCGGCGCGGGCGGCGTGCTGTTCGTCGCCGACCTGCTGCGCGGTGTGCCGCTGGGCCGGACCGTCGCCCGTTCCGTGGGGCTCGCGGTGGCCGCCGTCCCCGAAGGGGTGCCCTTCGTCGCGACGCTCGCCGAGCTCGCCGCAGCCCGCCGCCTGGCCGGACGCGGCGTGCTCGTGCGCAGTCCCGCCACGATCGAGGCGCTGGGCCGGGTCGATGCGCTGTGCTTCGACAAGACCGGCACCCTCACCCAGGGCCGGATCGCGCTCGGGCAGGTCTCCGATGGCCGAAGCAGTCAGTCCACAGCGGACCTCGACGAGCAGCACCGGGAAGTCGTGGCCGCCGGTGTGCGGGCCACGCCCCGGCAGAACGACGAGCACCCGCTCCCCCACCTCACCGACCAGGCGGTGCTCGACGGGGCGCGCGCCGCTGGCGTAGCGGCGGACGGAACCGTGCTCGCAGAGCTGCCTTTCGAGCCGTCGCGAGGTTTCCACGCGGCGCGCATCGACGGCCTGATGTCGGTCAAGGGCGCCCCGGAGGTCGTGCTCGACCGGTGCGTCCGCTGGCGGCGTCCGGAGGGCACCGAGGTGTTCGACGCCGAAGCGCGGGCGGACGTCGAGAGCGAGGTCGAGCGGCTGGCGATGGACGGCTACCGGCTGCTGGCGGTGGCCGAACGCGCTGCGCCCGCCGCCACCGAGCTCACAGAGTCCGATGTGGACGACCTGGAGTTCGTCGGCCTGCTGGGGCTGGCCGATCCGGTGCACCCAGCCGCCGCCGAGGCCGTCTCGCAGCTGAGCCGCTCGGGCGTCGACGTGATCATGATCACTGGTGATCACCCCAGCACCGCCGAAGCCATCGCCGCCGAACTCGGCATGCTCGGCGAGAAGCGGGTGCTCACCGGCGCGGAGCTGGACCAGCTCGACGACGAGCAGCTGACCGGCGAGCTGCCGAAGATCTCGGTGTTCGCCCGGGTCAGCCCCGCGCAGAAGGCGCGTATCGTGCGCCAGATGCGGGCCTGCGGCCGGGTGGTGGCGATGACCGGCGACGGCGCCAACGACGTCCCGGCGATCAACCTGGCCCAGGTGGGGATCGCGTTCGGCTCCCGGGCCACCCCGGCCGCGCGCGAGGCCGCAGACCTGGTCGTCGCCGAGGACCGCATCGAGACGTTGACCGATGGCATCGTCGAAGGCCGCGGGATGTGGACGTCGGTGCGCGACGCGCTGTCGATCCTGCTGGGCGGCAATCTCGGCGAGATCGGCTACGCGCTGAGCACCGGACTGATCAGCCCCGCGGCCGGGCTCAACGCCCGCCAGCTGCTGGTGGTCAACATGCTCACCGACATCATGCCCGCGATCGCGATCGCGGTACGACCACCGCCGCACGCCACCCCGGAGAAGCTGCTCGCCGAGGGGCCGGAGGCTTCGCTCGGCACGGCGCTGGCGCGCGACGTCTACGCCCGCGCCGCGGCCACGGCCGGCGCAGCCGGACTCGCGTGGCTGCTCGCCCGACCGCTGTCCACCGCCGCACAAGCCCGTACCACCGGACTGGTCGCGCTGGTCTCCGCGCAGTTGGCGCAGACCCTGGCGGTGCGGGGCCGCACGCCGCTGGTCCTCGCCGCGGGAGCGGGTTCGCTGGTGGTGCTGTTCGGTCTGGTGCAGCTGCCCGGTGTCAGCCAGTTCTTCGGCAGCAGCCCCTTGCTCCCGCACCACTGGGGCATCGCGGCAGGCACGTCGATCGCCGCGACACTGGCGGTGCTGGCGTGGCAGAAGTGGTCGCGCAACACCGCCTGAACTGCACTGTTACCGCCCGGTTCACCTCGTCGCCAACTCCGGCTGGCCGCCAGCTAACCAGGATGGCGCACAGTCGAAGGCGGAAAACGATGCGGCAACACCGGGAGAAGCAGCACGATGCCCCAGTTCCTCACCACCGTCCTGACCGGCGTGGCCATCGCCCTCCTCGAGCGCTTGGTGGTCCACCTGCTCGGGTCGGCTGTCCGCCCCGCCTGACTCACACCCCGGCCAGCTCGGACTCCTGGGTCTTCGTCGGCACGGAGCGCTGGGCGACGTAGGCGCCGGCGAGGATCAGCGCACCGCCGAGCAGCTGGATCGGGACCAGCGCCTCGGACAGCAGTACCCAGGCCAGCACGGTGGCCACCACCGGTTCCAGGAACGCGACCGCTCCGGCCACCTGCGGCGACAACCGGCGAACCGCGATGATGCCGGTCAGGTACGCCGCCACCGTGCTGATCACGACGATCCAGGCCACCGCCACCAGCGTCGGGAATTGGCTGCCTGCCAGCTCGACGTCGCCGAGCAGCAGCGACCAGTCCATGTCCCACGGCTGCGCGATCAAGGTCACTACCACCGCGCCGAGCAGCAGACCGAAACCGGCAAGGGCGAACGGGTCAACCTCGGGCCCGCTGTCGGAGAGCAAGAAGTAGGCCATCTGGCAGCCCGCGGCGCCCAGCGCCAGCAGCAGGCCGATCGGGTCGAAGCCCAGCCCGGACCACAGCTCCACCACGCACGCCAGACCGACCAGCGCGATCGCCACGCCGATCGCCGCCGAGCGGCTCACCGGGCTGCGGCGCACGAACCGGATCCAGCCCAGCACCAGCACCGGTCCGAGGAACTCGATCAGCAGCGCCACCCCGACCGGCACGGTGGCGATCGCCGCGAAGTAGAAGACCTGGACCCCGGCGACGGCGAACAACCCGTACGCGATGAGCAGTTTGGGCACCTGCTTCACAGCCGCCGCGTGGCGGAGGGCGAACGGCAGCATCAGCAACGCGCCACCGGCCAACCGCAACCACGCCACCTGAAGCGGGCTGAACCCCGCGGTGAGCAGAGGTTTGGCGAACGGTCCGGATCCGCCGAAGCAGAACGCGGAGGCGATCGCGACGGCCACCCCGGCGGATTTCGCATTGCTGGTCAGGTTGCGCACCCGCCAATCGAAGCACGAGCCCCGGCCGCCTTGAAGCCAATTCCGGTACCGACGTCCCAATCCGTGGGAACCCCGGAAAAACAGCGGTTTTGCACGGAGTGACACATGTGATCGAGAGTTTGCCAACCCTTAGTTGAGGGCCATTACAGGACAAGCGTACTGTTAGCGACGAAGAAGGCGGGTTCTGCGCGCACGCTCGGCCGACGTGCGCGAGACTCGCAATCGTTCCCGAACTTGCGCCCGTCGCGAGATGGAGTTGAACGTGACTGCACCTGCGAGCAAGGACAGCTTCAGCGCCCGCGGCACGCTGAACGTCGGCGACGCCTCTTACGAGGTGTTCCGACTCAGCGCCGTCGACGGGGCCCAGCGGCTGCCCTACAGCCTCAAAATCCTCCTGGAAAACCTTCTGCGAACCGAGGACGGCGCGAACATCACCGCCGACCACGTGCGCGCGCTGGCCAGCTGGGACGCCAAGGCCGAGCCGTCCACCGAGATCCAGTTCACCCCGGCCCGGGTGATCATGCAGGATTTCACCGGTGTGCCGTGCGTGGTCGACCTCGCCACCATGCGCGAGGCCGTCGCCGACCTCGGCGGCGACACCTCCAAGGTCAACCCGCTGGCTCCGGCTGAGCTGGTCATCGACCACTCGGTGATCATCGACGTGTTCGGCAAGCCGGACGCCTTCGAGCGCAACGTCGAGTTCGAGTACGGCCGCAACAAGGAGCGCTACCAGTTCCTGCGCTGGGGCCAGGGCGCCTTCGACGAGTTCAAGGTCGTCCCCCCGGGCACTGGCATCGTGCACCAGGTCAACATCGAGCACCTGGCCCGCACCGTCATGTCCCGCAACGGCCAGGCCTACCCGGACAGCTGCGTCGGCACCGACTCGCACACCACCATGGTCAACGGCCTGGGCGTGCTGGGCTGGGGCGTCGGCGGCATCGAGGCCGAGGCCGCGATGCTCGGCCAGCCGGTGTCGATGCTGATCCCGCGCGTGGTCGGCTTCAAGCTGACCGGCGAGATCCCGGCCGGTGCCACCGCCACCGACGTGGTCCTCACGATCACCGAGATGCTGCGCAAGCACGGCGTCGTCGGCAAGTTCGTCGAGTTCTACGGCTCCGGCGTGGCTTCGGTGCCGCTGGCCAACCGCGCCACCATCGGCAACATGAGCCCGGAGTTCGGCTCCACCGCGGCGATCTTCCCGATCGACGAGGAGACCGTCCGCTACCTCAAGCTCACCGGCCGTCCGGCCGACCAGGTCGCCCTGGTCGAGACCTACGCCAAGGAGCAGGGCCTGTGGCACGACCCGAGCCACGAGCCGGAGTACTCCGAGTACCTCGAGCTGGACCTGTCCACCGTGGTCCCGTCCATCGCCGGCCCGAAGCGGCCGCAGGACCGGATCGTGGTCTCCGAGGCCAAGCAGTCGTTCCGCACCACGCTGACCGACTACGCCAAGGTCGAGACCGCTGACGACCGCGCCGTGGACGAGGCCGGCGAGGAGTCCTTCCCGGCCAGCGACGCCCCGGCGGTCACCCACCACGAGTCCGCGCCGGCCGTCGTCTCGGCCGCCAACGGCTCCAACGGCCGGATCTCCAACCCGGTCAAGGTGTCCTCCGACGAGCTGGGCGAGTTCGAACTCGACCACGGTGCCGTGGTGATCGCCTCGATCACCTCCTGCACCAACACCTCGAACCCGTCGGTGATGCTGGGTGCGGCGCTGCTCGCCCGCAACGCGGTGGACAAGGGCCTGACCCGCAAGCCGTGGGTGAAGACCTCGATGGCCCCGGGCTCGCAGGTCGTCACCGACTACTACGAGAAGGCCGGTCTCTGGCCGTACCTGGAGAAGCTGGGCTTCCACCTGGTCGGCTACGGCTGCACCACCTGCATCGGCAACTCCGGCCCGCTGCCGGAGGAGATCTCCGCCGCGGTGCAGGACAACGACATGTCGGTCGTCTCGGTGCTGTCGGGCAACCGGAACTTCGAAGGCCGGATCAACCCCGACGTCAAGATGAACTACCTGGCCTCGCCGCCGCTGGTCATCGCCTACGCGCTCGCGGGTTCGATGGACTTCGACTTCGAGAACGACCCGCTGGGCACCGACACCGAGGGCAAGCCGGTCTACCTGCGCGACATCTGGCCGTCGCCGCAGGAGGTCCAGCAGACCATCGACTCGGCGATCACCAACGAGATGTTCGCCAAGTCCTACAAGGACGTCTTCAAGGGCGACGAGCGCTGGCGTTCGCTGCCCACCCCGGAGGGTCAGACCTTCGAGTGGGACGCGGAGTCGACCTACGTGCGCAAGCCCCCGTACTTCGAGGGCATGGCGATGGACCCGGCGCCGGTCACCGACATTTCCGGTGCCCGCGTGCTTGCGCTGCTCGGCGACTCGGTCACCACCGACCACATCTCCCCGGCCGGTGCGATCAAGCCGGACTCGCCGGCGGGCCAGTACCTCACCGAGCACGGCATCGACCGCAAGGACTTCAACTCCTACGGTTCCCGCCGCGGCAACCACGAGGTGATGATCCGGGGCACCTTCGCCAACATCCGGCTGCGCAACCTGCTGCTGGACGACGTGCAGGGCGGCTACACCCGGGACTTCACCCAGGAGGGCGCCCCGCAAGCGTTCATCTACGACGCCGCGCAGAACTACGCCGCGCAGGGCACCCCGCTGGTGGTGCTCGGTGGCAAGGAGTACGGCTCCGGTTCCTCGCGCGACTGGGCTGCCAAGGGCACCAGCCTGCTCGGGGTCCGCGCCGTCATCACCGAGTCCTTCGAGCGCATCCACCGCTCGAACCTGATCGGCATGGGCGTCATCCCGCTGCAGTTCCCGGAGGGCGAGTCGGCCAAGTCGCTGGGCTTGGACGGCACCGAGACCTTCGACTTCGCGGGCATCACCAAGCTCAACGACGGTGAGACCCCGGAGACGGTGCACGTGACCGCGACCAAGACCGACGGCTCCAAGGTGGAGTTCGACGCCAAGGTCCGCATCGACACCCCCGGTGAGGCGGACTACTTCCGCAACGGCGGCATCCTGCAGTACGTCCTGCGCAAGATGATCCGCTCCTGATCCCCTGCCGATCCGGCGGGTGCAGTACTGAACGGGCCCGGTGCGCCACAAGCGCACCGGGCCCGTTCCCGTCGGTCAGCGTTGAGCACGAGCGCTGCGGTTGACGAGGTGGTCCGTGAGTCTTTCGGGCTGCTATGACAGCTCGAAGTACTCACGGGGCCAAGTCGGCAGCTGTCGGTCGTCAGTCCTGGTTGGGGCGGCGGCAGACGTAGATCCGGGCTGGGGGGACGTTTCTCCAGACCGTGTGGGTCGTCAGGACTTCGTCGAAGGCCAGGTCCAGGCGGCGGCGGAACTGGCGGGCTCCGGACATGCCCAGGGCGTGCACGTAGGCGAAGGTCGTGAAGGCGCCGCCGGGGGCGAGCACCGAGCCGACCTGGTGCAGGATGTTGTGCTGCAGCTCCGCGGGGAAGATCGACCACGGGAGACCGCTCACCACCGCGTCGACCTTGTCGATGCCGATCCCGGCGAGCAGGTCGCCGAGCCGCGCCGCGTCACCCTGGACGACCTCGAGCCAGGGCAGCTCGGTGCGTAGGTACTCGACCATGCCGCCGTCCAGCTCGATGGCGACCTGGCGGCCGCTCTCGGGGAGCCGCTCGGCGATCGCGCCGCTGAGCGCCCCGGTGCCCGGTCCGAGCTCCACCACCACCGGCGTGCCCGAGGTCGGCACCACTGACGCCATCTCGCGAGCGAGGCTCGGCGAACTGGGGGCGACCGCGCCCACCAGGTTTGGCTTGCGCACCGCGCGTTCGATGAAGGCCCGGTAGTTGGCCAACGTCGATCCGGCGCCGGCCCGGGACAGCGCAGCAGCGCTCCGCTGCCGACTGCGGGTCTGTTCGGCTGGAGTCACGGAAGCCCTTCCCGATAGGTGGTTCAACCTCGTTCAGGCCACCCTATCGGGCACCGCAGCGCAGAGCTCGACCATGTGCGACATCACATGTCGAACGCTTCGACACTGTCCGCATTCGAACCATTACGGACCGAATGGATCATGCCCGGGAAACGGGGAATCGGGGCGTGTCGAATAGTGCGGGAAATCCGCGAGAAATTGTGTAACGAAAAGTGGCCGGCCAACGATTGAAACAGTTTCCGTCGACCACCGGTTCGAAGGACTACGGGCCCGAGCGGAACCGACCGCCGAGCCCGCGCGCGCGTCCGCTCAGGCGATCTGCTCGACCACCGGGCCGACCGGCTCGATCGCCTGGTCAGGGGCACCCGACTGGGACCGGTTCACCCACCTGACCATCGCTCCCGCCACCGCCAGCAGAACAACCGCCTCAGCCGCCAGGGCCACCCACACCGTTGTCACTTCTTGCCTCCCTTCTGCGAACCTCCCCGTCTTCCGCACGCGCGCGCAAGAGCACCCGACCGCAACAGCGGGCAGGACGAACGGAAGAAGGTTTGGGGAACCGTGCTTGCAAGAACAATCGTAGGCCTTTGTTTCGGCCGAATTAAAGAGACCCCGGGGTGTCTTCCGTCTCCCCCTCTTGGCCGTATCCGCCAAAAGTGCTACGCGGTGGCTCAGACCACTTCGAGCGCGGGAAGAATCCGGCTCGCGAGCTGTTCTGCCGGGTGTGGAACTCATCGACGTCGTGGTGATCGGAGCCGGCCAGGCCGGGCTGACCGCCTCGTACCACCTGCAGCGGAGCGGAATCGGCCACGTCCTGCTCGACCGCGGCACCCGCCCGGGCGGCGCTTGGCGGGAACGCTGGCCGTCGCTGCGCCTCGGCGGCGTGCACGGCATCCATTCCCTACCGGGCAGTGCGTTGTCGGAGACCGACGGCGCGCGTCCCGCCTCGGAGGTCGTCCCGGAGTACTTCGGGCGGTACGAGCAGGAGCTCGACCTCCCCGTGCTGCGTCCGGTGAAGGTGCGTGCGGTCCGCGACGGCGGCGAGCGGCTGCTGGTGGAGAGCTCGGCGGGGACGTGGGCAGCGCGCGCGGTGATCAACGCGACGGGCACCTGGGAGAACCCCTTCTGGCCGCACTACCCCGGTCAGCACCTGTTCACCGGGCGGCAGCTGCACACCGCCGGCTACCGCGGCCCAGAAGAGTTCCGCAGTCAGCACGGGTCGGGTACGGACGTCGGCGAGCACGATCGGTGCCAACCGCGCGGGGCGGGCTGCTTCCCACGGGGTGCGCACGCTGCTTGCGGAACGGAGATCAAGATTGGCTTAAGTGACGCTGTCCAGGGACCAAATCCCCTGTGAACCCCGCGCGGCGACCAGCAAGCTGCCCAATGGCGACTCAACGACGCCAAAGCGGCGCCATCTCCAGGAGAGGGGGAGGTGGCGCCGCTTCTACGTGCGTGCGGGTCAGGGCCTGCGGGCGACTCCGCCGGGCCCGGCGACGAGTGGGGCGTCCTGCCACTTCTCCCCGGGGTCGGGGCGCCACTCGAGCAGATCCACCAGGCCGGGTTCGATCAGCTCCAGGCCGGCGAACATCGGGGCGACCTCCGCGCGGGACCGCAGGAAGAACCCGCCGATGCGCTCGCTGTAAAGCGCGGAGGCCTGCTTGACCGACTCCTCGACGCCGTCGCTGCCCGCGTGCGAGAGCGCCACGTAGCTGCCGGAGCACAGCTGCTCGGCGTAGCGCGCCACGATGCCCGCCGGGTCGTCGCTGTCCGGCACGAAGTGCAGCACGGCGAAGAACAGCACCGCGATCGGCTCGTCGAAGTACAGCATCGAGCGGACCTCGTCGTTGCCGAGCACCTCGTCGACGTCCCGGAAGTCTGCGCGGATCGCCACCGCCCGGTCGTTGTCGCGCAGGATCGCCTGGCTGTGCGCCACCGCGACCAGATCGCTGTCGACGTAGACGACCCGGCTGTTCGGGTCGACCCGCTGGGCGATCTCGTGCACGTTGCCGACGGTCGGGATGCCCGAGCCCAGGTCCAGGAACTGGCGCACCCCGAGCTCGGCGAGGTGCTGCACCGCCCGGCGCAGGAACGACCGGTTGGACCGCAGCACCGCGGGCAGCGTCGGCATCATCAGCGCTGCCTGCTCGGCCAGTTCCCGGTCCACCTGGAAGTTGTGCGAGCCACCCAGGTGCACGTCGTAGACACGGGCCGAACTGGGTTTGCAGATGTCCACGCCCTTCGCCCACCACGACTGCGCGTCCACGTAATACCTCCAATGGTGGCGTTTTTTACACCACACCGGATGAACGTCGCGATCGCAAGACCTTGATCGATTACCGCTGGTGGTTAGTCATTGGTCTACCAGGGTGAGCGCACGGGACGGGCACACGCGGATGGCTTCGCGCACCTCCTCCGCACCGCTCTCCGCCACTTCGGGGTCCAGCACGAGCACCCGGCCGTCCTCCTGGTTCTGGTCGAACCGGTCCGGTGCGCTCAGCACGCACTGCCCGGCTCCGGCACAGCGGTCCAGATCCGCTTCGATCCGCATGGCCACTCCTCTCACCACGTCACCGGCAGCTCGTAGAGGCCGAACACGGCCGCCTCGGACTTCACCGGCAGGTCCGCGACCGGGACGGCCAACCGCAGGTCCGGCATCCGACGTAACAGCGCGTCGAAGACGATCTGCAGCTCCATCCGCGCCAGGTTCTGCCCGAGGCACTGGTGCGAACCGAACCCGAAAGCCACGTGGTGGCGGGCTTTTCGGTCGATGTCGAGCTCGTCGGGACGCTCGAACGCATCCGGGTCCCGGTTGGCCGCGGATGCCAGCGCCATCACGCCCTCCCCCGCGCGGATCAGGACGCCACCGATCTCCAGGTCCTCCACCGCGACCCGCGAGGTCGCGCCCTCGACGATGCTGAAGTAGCGCAGCAGCTCCTCGACCGCGGGCAGCGTCTTGGCCGGATCCGCGACGATCTCCGCCCGCTGCTCGGGGTTCTCCAGCAGCGCGAGGGTGCTCAGCGAGATCATGTTCGCGGTCGTCTCGTGCCCGGCGAGCAACAGCAGGAACGCCGAGCTGACCAGAGCCGGGTGGTCGATCTCGCCGGATTCGCGCTGCTTCCGGGCCTGCCGACCGAGCAGGTCGTCCGGCAGGTCGCGCTCCTTGGCCGACACCAGTTCTTCCAAGTAGGCCCGCAATTCCCGGGCCGCGCTGCTCCGCTCCTCGAGCGGTGTCGTGCGGTGCACCAGCCGCGAGCTGCGCTGCTGGAAGAAGTCGTGGTCGTCGTAGGGCACGCCGAGCAGTTCGCAGATCACCAGCGACGGCACCGGCAACGACAGCGTCGACACCAGGTCGACCAGGCGGGGTCCCGCGAGGATCCCGTCGATGCACTCGTCGACGATCTGCTGGATCCGCGGCCGCATCGCCTCGATGCGCCGCACGGTGAACTCGCCGAGCACCGCGCGGCGAGCTGCGGTGTGCTCCGGCGCGTCCATACCGACCATCGCCGGCGGCAGGTCGCGGAAGACGCTCTGCTGGCTCGCTGAGAACTGCGGGAATCCGGGTCGGCGCCGGTCTGAGCTCAGTCGCGGGTCGCCGAGCACCTGACGGACCAGGTCGTGGCGGGTGACCAGCCAGGCGTGGTTGCCACCCATCATCGGGACCTTCGCGACAGGCCGGTCCGCGCGCAGCTGGGCGTACTCCGGATCGACGGAGAACGGGCAGGTGCGCGGCTTCGGGTAGGCGGTTGTCGGATTGGCAGCCGGTTCGGCCATCGTGACCCCCTGATCACCGAGCGAACAACTGGACGATTCTCCTCCAGTTATAGTGAATCGGAAGGAATTCGTCCAGATAGTTCTCGGGTGAACATGCGACAATTCGCCCCAACCAGCCTCCGGCACCACGAGCGAGGACCATGAGCACCAACACCACGCCGCAACTCCGGGCCGACGCGCGCCGCAACCGCGACCGGATCATCAACACCGCGCGGGTCGTGTTCGCCGAGCGCGGCCCCGAAGTGCCGATGGAGGAGATCGCGCGGGCAGCGGGGGTCGGTACCGGCACGCTCTACCGGCGCTTCCCGGACCGCGACTCGCTGATCCGGGCGGTCGGCCAGGACGTCTTCCGCCGGGTGCTCGAGGAAGCGCGGGCCATCGCCGAACGGGAATCCGATCCGTGGCGCGCGCTGACGGAATTCCTGCTCACCGCCACCGACATGCACACCGTGCTGCGGCTGTCGATGCACTCACCGCGCGCTCGCGAGGTCTTGGGCGCCGACCCGGAACTGACCCAGGTCCGCGGCGAAATGCTGTCCATCCTGGATTCGATGGTGCGGGCCGCGCAGGAGTCCGGCGCACTACGCCCGGACATCAGCAGCGGCGACATCGCGATGATCCTGTCGATCGTGCTGCAAGGCGTGCGCGACGTCCCCGACGACGTCCGCCACGACGCCCCGGCCCGCTACCTGACCCTGATGCTCGACGGTTTGCAGGCCCGACCGGGCACCCAGCTTCCGGGGCGCCCGGTCACCGCCGACGACATCGCGATGGCGCGGGTCTACGCCGCCGACTGATCGCGCTGGTCCGGCACCAGCAGCCGCAGCACGTGGTAGCCGACCAGCGTCACGATGGTGCCCAGCGCGATGCCGTTGAGGCTGAACTGCGGAGTGATCTCCAGCGACACTCCCCCGATGCCCATCACCAGGCCGGCCGCCAGCGGCAGCAGGTTGACCGGGTTGCCGAAGTCCACCTTGTTCTGCACCCAGATCTTGGCGCCCAGCAGGCCGATCATGCCGTAGAGCACGACGGTGATGCCGCCGAGCACGCCGCCTGGGGTCGCCGCGATGACGACGCCGAACTTGGGGCACAGACCGAACAGGATCGCCACGAACGCCGCCACCCAGTAGGCCGCGGTGGAGTACACGCGGGTGGCCGCCATGACCCCGATGTTCTCCGCATAGGTGGTGGTGGGCGGGCCGCCGACGGCGGTGGACAGGGTGCTGGCGAAGCCGTCGGCGAAGATCGCGCGGCCCATGCTGCCGTCCAGCTTCGTGCCGGTCATCTCCTCGACCGCCTTGACGTGCCCGGCGTTTTCGGCGATCAGCGCGATCACCACGGGCAGCACCACGATGACGGCGGCCAGGTCGAACGTCGGACCGTGCAACGTGGGCAGCCCGAACCAGGGCGCGTCCGCGACCGCGCTGAGGTCGACCCGAAGGTGCGTGCCGACCTCACCGCTGGCGTTCGGCGCGGTGATCGGGCCGAAGCCCAAGTCGAACAGCCAGGACAGGACGTAGCCGAAGACCAGCCCGATGAACACCGCGATGCGCGACCAGAATCCGCGCAGCAGCGCGCTGCAGCCGAGCACGACCAGCATCGTCAGCAGCGCGATCCACTGGTCCTGCGGCCAGTAGGTGGAGGCGACCACCGGGGCGAGGTTGAAGCCGATCAGCATCACCACGGCGCCGGAGACTGCGGGCGGCAGCATCCGGTGCACCAGCTGCGCGCCGACGAAGTGGATCAGCAGACCCACGGCCGAGAGCACCAAGGCGAGCACCAGCAGCGCGCCGGTGACCGTCGAGCTGTCCCCTCCCCCGGCGCGGATCACCGTGACCACGCCGACGAAGGAGGCGCTGCTGCCGAGGTAGCTGGGGATCTTGCCCTGCACGATCAGCAGGAACAGGATCGTGGCCACCCCGGAGATCATGATCGCCAGGTTGGGGTCCAGGCCCATCAGCACCGGGAACACGAACGTCGCACCGAACATCGCGACGACGTGCTGGGCGCCGAGCCCGATGGTGCGTCCCCACGACAACCGCTCGTCCGGGGCCACCGCCTCGCCGGGTCGTGGTGTGCTGCCGTCTCCGTGCAGCCGCCAGCCAATGCCGAGCTTGGCGCCGAGTCCCTGCCGCATGGCGTGCCTTCCTGCTCCACCCCGCCGCGCGGGCTCGTTGTGTCGCGCGGAACTCTACAAAGCCGATGCGCTGTGATCGACATCGCAACGGCATTGTCACCAGGAGTTGACCAGCGGTAGCGGACCGCAGCGGCTCAACTCACGGCCGGGATGATCTGCTCGCCATAAGCGTCCATCGTGGTGTCGATGGCATCGTGCATCGCGTAGATCGCCAGCTGGTCGACTCCGGCTTCGCGGAGTTCATACAGCTTCGCGACGTGCTGATCGGGTGGGCCGAGCAGACAGAACCGGTCCACGATCTCGTCGGGCACGAACTCGGTGCTTCGGTTGCCAGCCCGACCGTGGTGCGAGTAGTCGTAGCCCTCCCTTCCCTTGATGTAGTCGGTCAGCGCGGTGGGCACCGCCGCTGCAGTGTCGCCGTAGCGGGCGACCAGGTCGGCCACGTGGTTGCCGACCATGCCGCCGAACCAGCGGCACTGCTCGCGGGCGTGCGCGAGGTCGTCGCCGACGTAGGCCGGGGCGGCCACGCACACGGTGATCGAAGCCGGATCACGTCCCGCGTCGCGGGCTGCCTGCCGAACGTGGTCGACCATCCAGCGGGTCAGGTACGGGTCGGCCAGCTGCAGGATGAACCCGTCCGCCTGGCGTCCGACCAGCTCCAACGCCTTGGGCCCGTAGGCGCCCATCCAGATCGGCAGCTGCCCGTCGCGCACCCACGGCAGCTGCACCGAAGTGCCGTCCACCGGCACCTCTCGCCCCTCGGCGAGCTCCTTGATCACGTGCATGGCGTGTTCCAGGGTGGCCAGCGTAGTCGGACGCCCACCGATCACCCGCACCGCCGAGTCGCCGCGGCCGATGCCGCACACCGTGCGCGGCCCGAACATGTCGTTGAGCGTGGCGAAGGCCGATGCCGTGACCGTCCAGTCCCGGGTGATCGGGTTGGTCACCATCGTGCCGACCCGCAGCCGCTCGGTGGCGGACAGGATCTGGCTGTGGATGACGAACGGCTCCTGCCACAGCACGCAGGAGTCGAACGTCCAGCCGTGGCTGAAGCCGAGTTCTTCCGCTCGGCGCATCCGGTCCACGACCGACCAGGCGGGCGGATCTGTCTGCAGGACGAGTCCGAAGTCCATCGTGGACCCCTTTCCGAGCTCAGATCAGGTACTGGCAGGTGTCTCGGCGCTGGAAGCGGCCGTGACCGGCCTGGCCGAGGTACTCGTCGTCGTCGACGACGACGCGGCCCCGGGACAGCACCGTGCGCACCGCGCCGGTGACCGGTTTGCCCTCGTAGGCGTTGTAGTCGACGTTCATGTGGTGGGTCTGCGCCGACAGGACGTGCTCGCGGTCCGGGTCGTAGATGACGATGTCGGCGTCGGCGCCGGGCGCGATGGTCCCCTTGCGGGGGTGCAGGCCGAACATCCGCGCCGGGGTGGTGCAGGCGAGTTCGATCCACCGGCGACGGCTGATGTGGCCGTCGACCACCGCCTGGTGCAGCAGGTCGATCCGGTTCTCCACGCCCGGTATCCCGTTGGGGATCTTGGAGAAGTCGCCGCGCCCCAACTCCTTCTGGTCCTTGAAGCAGAACGGGCAGTGATCGGTGGAGACCACCGACAGGTCGTTGGTGCGCAGTGCTCGCCACAGGTCGGCCTGGTGCTCGGCGGGGCGCAATGGTGTTGAGCAGACGTACTTCGCGCCCTCGAACTCCGGCCGGGCCAGGTCGTCGAAGCTGAGGAACAGGTACTGCGGGCAGGTCTCGCCGAAGACGTTGAGCCCGTCGTCGCGCGCCCGGGAGAGTTCGGCGACCGCTTCGGCCGCCGAGACGTGTACGACGTAGAGCGGCGCACCGGCTACCCGCGACAGCTGGATCGCCCGGTGGGTGGCTTCTGCTTCCAGCAGCGGGTGGCGGACCTGACCGTGGTGCTTCGGATCGGCGCGGCCCGCAGCCAAGGCCTGCTGCACGAGAACGTCGATGGCGATGCCGTTCTCGGCGTGCATCATCGTCAGCGCGCCGTTGTCGGCGGCCTGCTGCATGGCGCGCAGGATCTGCCCGTCGTCGCTGAAGAACACGCCGGGGTAGGCCATGAACATCTTGAAGCTGGTGATCCCCTCAGCAACCAGCGCGTCCATCTCCTTGAGCGCGTCGTCGCCGACGTCGGAGAGGATCATGTGGAAGCCGTAGTCGATCGCGCACTGCCCCTCGGCCTTGGCGTGCCAGGCGTCCAACCCCTCGCGCAGCGAACCGCCCACCGGCTGGATCGCGAAGTCCACGATCGTGGTGGTGCCGCCCCACGCCGCCGCCCTGGTCCCGGTTTCGAAGGTGTCGGAGGCGAACGTGCCGCCGAAGGGCATCTGCATGTGGGTGTGCCCGTCGACTCCCCCCGGGATCACGTAGTGGCCGTCGGCGTCGAGCACGGTGTCTGCTGCGGACACCCACTGCTCGGCGACCTCGGGTGCGGCTATCGCGGCGACCCGCTCGTCCTCGACGAGCACGTCCGCGCGGATCTCCTCGGTCGCGGTGATCACCAGGCCACCGCGGATGACCGTCCGGCTCATCGCTGCCCCGCTTTCTCCAGTGCTGCCAGCAGAATCCGAACGCCTTCCCGCGCTTCCGATTCGGTGAGACTCAGCGGCGGCGCGATGCGCAGCACATTGCCGTCCAACCCGCCCTTGCCGATCAGCACACCGCCGCGGCGTGCCTCTTCGAGCACTTCGCTCGCCAGTTCCGGGGCGGGCGTGCCGTCGGCGTGCACGAGCTCGACGCCGATCATCAGCCCCTTACCCCGCACGTCCGCCACCGCCGGGATCCGCCCCACCGCACCGTCGAGCTGTGCGCGCAGGACCGCGCCGATGCGCGCGGCGTTGTCTGGGAGGTCGTTCGCGATCAGGTGGTCGAGGTTGGCCAGCGCGCCAGCCGCGGTGATCGGGCTGCCGCCGAAGGTCGAGATCGAATTGGCCTGAACGCTGTTCATGACCTCGGCCCGGGCGATGACGCCACCGATCGACAGGCCGTTGCCGATGCCCTTGGCGAAGGTGACGATGTCCGGCGGACCAGCGGCGTCGTGCGCCTGCCAGCCCCAGAAGTGCTCACCGGTGCGGCCCCAACCGGTCTGCACCTCGTCGCTGATCCACAGGATGCCGTGCCGGTCGAGCACCTCCTTGAACTGCGCGAACAACCCGTCGGGCGGCACCGCGAACCCGCCGATGCCCTGGATCGGCTCGGCGATCAGGCACGCGACGTTGCCGTGCAACTGCCCGAGCACGTCCTCCAGGTCGGCCACGCAGGCGGCGGTGAACTCCTCGTCGGGCAGGCCGGTGAGCGGGGTGCCGCGCCGACGGCTGCCGTGCACGTAAGCGGTCTGGACGGGAGACAGACTCGTCGTCGACCAGCCTCGGTTGCCGGTCACAGCCATCGCTGAGAAGGAACGGCCGTGGTAGCTGTTGCGCAGCGCCAGCACCTGGTTCGAGCCGCGGTAACCGGTGGCCAGCAGCAACGCGGTGTCGTTGGCCTCGGTGCCGCTGGTCGTGAAGAACACCCGAGGGTCGTCGATGCCGGACAGCTCCGCGACCCGTTCGGCCAGCTCGACCATCGGCCGGTTGAGGTAGAGCGTCGAAGTGTGCAGGACCTTGCGCGCCTGCTCGCTGACCGCGGCGGTGACCTCCGGGAGCGCGTGCGCGGTCATCGTGGTGAGGATGCCGCCGAAGAAGTCCAGGTACCGGTTCCCCTCGGCGTCCCAGACGTGCCGTCCCTCGCCGCGTTCGACGTCGATGGGTTCGTCGTAGTACAGCGCCAGCCACTCCGGCAGCACCGCGCGGTGCCGTTTGGCCAGCTCTGCGTGCGTGCTCGTCATCTGCTCCCCCTCACGGTTCGGTCAGCGGCTGGTAGGCGTCGGGGCGCCGGTCGCGGTAGAACGCCCACTTCTGGCGGACCTCTTCGATCAGGTCGAAGTCGAGGTCGCGCACCAGCAGTTCCTCGTCGGTGCCGCTGGCCGGTTCACCAACGAACTGCCCGTAGGGGTCGACGAAGTAGCTGGTGCCGTAGAAGTCGTTGTCGCCGTACTCCTCCACGCCGACCCGGTTGATGGCCGCGATGAAGTACTCGTTGGCCACCGCCGCGGCGGGCTGCTCCAGCTTCCACAGGTAGGACGACAGCCCGCGGCTGGTCGCCGACGGGTTGTAGACCAGCCGCGCGCCGGCCAGGCCGAGCGCTCGCCAGCCCTCCGGGAAGTGCCGGTCGTAGCAGATGTAGACGCCGATCCGGCCGACCGCGGTGTCGAACACCGGCCAGCCGAGGTTGCCGGGCCGGAAGTAGTACTTCTCCCAGAACCCGGGCAGGTGCGGCAGATGGTGCTTACGGTACTTGCCGAGGTAGCTGCCGTCGGCGTCGATCACCGCGGCGGTGTTGTAGTAGAAGCCGGGCCCGTCGACCTCGTAGACCGGGACGACCAGCACCATGCCGAGTTCCCGTGCCAGCGAGCACATCCGCTGCACGGTCGGCCCGTCCGGCACCGCCTCGGCCCACTGGTAGTGCTCGGTCTCCTGCACCTGGCAGAAGTACGGAGCGTTGAAGACCTCCTGGAAGCCGATGATCTTGGCGCCCTGCGCGGCGGCGGCGCGGGCGTGCGCCTCGTGCTGGTCGACCATCGACTCGGTGTGCCCGGTCCACTTCGCCTGGACCAGCGCTGCACGAACGATGTTGGACATGGTTGCGCTGCACCCCTTCGGTAGGGAAGACACCCCAGACGAGCCGATCGGCCCGTTCATCGAAGGTATGACCAGCGCTGAACACTCGCAATGATCAAACGCTCACGCGGAGTTCCCATTCGGACCAACGGCGCCCGTCGCACGCCCCGGGCATGCACCGATGCCGGGAACGCTCCGACGCCCCGCCGCTCGAATTCCTTCGAACAGGCGAAGCGTCGGCATGTCGGACAGGCGACCGCCTGGCAGCCCGAACGAACCGCCGGTACCGCTGACCGCGCCAGGAAGCCATCCGATCTCTGCGCGGTTCCACCAAGGATCCACTGTGGATGCAGTGTCAGAGCGGTGGCTCCCGGTGCGCCCAGGGGTGTTCGGATTCGAGCTGGGCGGCCAGGGACAGCAACGTCGGTTCGCTGCCGAGGCCGCCGACGAACTGCACGCCCAGCGGCAGGCCGTCCGGGGTCGTGTGCAGCGGCACGCTCATGGCCGGTCGGCCGGTGATGTTCGCCAGCTGGGTGAAGGGGACCTTCTCCAGGTTCTTCAGCACCAGGTCGTTGACCGGCTTGGTCCGCGCCAGCTTGCCCGCCAGCCGCACCTTCAGCAGCAGCTCGATCGCCTTGCCGAGGGCTGGAGGCGTGTCGAGTTCCCCGATCCTCGTGGGCGGGTGGGCCAGCGTCGGGGTCAGCAGCAGGTCGTACCGGTCGTGGAAGTCAGCGAGCGCGCGGTTGTAGCTGTTCCACCGGGCGAGCACCTCGACGTACTCGGTCGCCTTCGTCTCCCGTCCCGCGGCGGCGAGCAGCCTGGTGTCGAGTTCGAACTCATCGGCCGCCGCCCCGAGGTCGCGCTGCGCACAGTCCACCGCGTGTGCCAGTTGGACGTACCAGACCGAGAGGAAGTCGCGGGACAGCTGGCGGCCGTCGATGTCGGGCTCGGCCTCCTCGACGTCGTGCCCCAGTCCGGCCAACAAGGTCGCGGCGTCCTTGACAGCCGTGACCGCGTGCGGGCTCACCGGGAAGCCCAGCGGCGAGCGGTACGTGAAGCCGATCCGCAGCCGCCCCGGAGAACGTCGGGCGTGCTCGGCGTAGGGCAGGTCCGGCCGAGCTGCGAGGTAGGGACCGCCAGGGTCCGGGCGGGCGGTGAGCACGTCGAGCATGACGGCCGAGTCGCGCACCGTTCGGGAGATCACCCCGTCCGTGGCCCCGCCGTTCATGAGCTCGGCGTGGTCCGGACCGGCGGGCACCAGCCCGCGGCCCGGTTTCAGCCCGAAGAGGCCGCAGCTGGCAGCCGGGATGCGGATCGAGCCGCCGCCGTCGCTGGCCCCGGCCACCGGCACCACACCGGCCGCGACCGCGGCGGCGGTACCGCCGGACGAGCCCCCGGGTGTGTGGCCGGTGTGCCACGGGTTGCGGGCCGGTCCGTTCGCCTCGGGTTCGGTGATCCCCTTCGCCCCGAACTCGGGTGTGTTGGTCCGGCCGAAGATCACCAGTCCGGCGTCGAGCCAACACTGGACGGTGGCGCTGTGGCGGGTCGCCGTGAAGTTCCAGGTGGACCGGGATCCGCTGCCGGTGCGGACTCCGGCGTAGTCCTGGTGCAGGTCCTTGATCAGGAAGGGCACTCCGGCCAGCGGTCCGGTCAGCTGCTGCGCCGCCCGTTCGCGCGCGATGTCGAACATCGGTCGCACGATCGCGTTGAGCCGACCGTTGACCTGCTCGGCACGTTCGATCGCCGTCTCGAGCAGTTCACCTGGCGCGACCTCACCGCTGCCGACGAGTTCGGCCAACCCCACGGCGTCGAAACACCGGTACTCCGCGTAGTCCATGCCACCACGCTTGCACGGATGACGTTGTTTATGAACCCGCTTCAGCTGCCCAGGCCGATGCCGCGGCGGTCGAGGAAGGTCAGCCAGCGACCAGCTCGGGGCGGCGCTGCTTGGCCTGGATCGCCGCCCACAGCCCGGTGAACCCACCGCCGACCACCACCACGTCCGCGCGGTCGTCATCGGCCAGGGGTTCGCGCAGGGGCGGTTGATCGGCACCATCAGTCCAGTGCGCGGCGATCTCGGCGTCGGCTAACGCGGCCTCGAGCGGTGCTTCGCACATCCGGCGCTACTCCCACCAGGGGCGGTACCCGATGCCGTGCCGGGCTGCGCGCTGGACGTCCCGGCGCAGTTCCCGGGTCTCGCGCGCCACTCCCGGCGGGAACCCGTGCTTGATGGCCCGGTGCTCGGCGGTCTCCCCCATGTAGCAGAGCGAGTAGAACAGGCCGACCATCAGACCGAGCACGATCGCGCTCACCCTGATGTCCAGCGGGCCGGGCAGCAACACCAGCAAGCAGAACGGTGCCAGCTGGGTCAGCGCGCGCAGGACGTGGCGCAGCACCCAGGTGCGGCAGGTGACGTCGTGCAGCACCCACTCGGCGCAGCGGTCCGGCAACCTGCCACCGAAGGCGTACCAGACCCATTGCGCTGGATTGGGTCGATTGGTCGCCATGTTCTCCAGGCTAGTCTTCGCGGGGTTCGACCGGATCCGCCGTTTCGCGGCCCGTGCTCGCCGCCGAATCCTAACCACCCCGCCTCGAACGCCCAGCGATCGCCTCCGCCGGATCCGCGTCACACTTCGCGCCGAGGTGCGTCACACCGGTAACGAAAGCGGTCGGGGACCGATGTACATGGCAGAAGGGGTGAGTGACGTGTTCGTGGTCGTGGTGGCGCTGCTGTTGGTCGTGATCTTGGGTGCGGTGATGTTCACCGACGAGTTCGACGGGAAGGGTTCGGCGGAGCGCCGGAACTTCAAGGACGTGGTGGCCCAGCTGAAGCAGGCGGTGCGGACTCCCAGCCATCG
The DNA here is from genome assembly GCF_053593195.1 of Saccharopolyspora sp. NPDC002376. Classification (NCBI taxonomy): domain Bacteria; kingdom Bacillati; phylum Actinomycetota; class Actinomycetes; order Pseudonocardiales; family Pseudonocardiaceae; genus Saccharopolyspora; species Saccharopolyspora sp. NPDC002376. Next base: position 82,960 of record NZ_JBSFBZ010000015.1, on the reverse strand, counting down.
CTGAGGTGTCCGAAGTGGACGGAGGCCCGGCCGGGAGTTCCCGGCCGGGCCTCCGCCGTCACAGCAGGCCGCGCCGGGCGAGGTTGGCGATCAGCGCCCGCACCCCGAACGTCCACTGCGGACAGTCCTCAGAACGGGCCACCCGGTTGACCAGGGTGCCCAACCTGGGAGCTGAGATGCGGACCACGTCGCCGATGCGATGGGTGAAGCCCGCGCCGGCCGCACCGCGATCCTCGGTAGGCGCGAACATCGTGCCTGTGTAGAGGATCAGACCGTCCGGGTACTGGTGGTGAGGTCCGACCGCAGCGCGGGCCAGGTGCTCCGGATCGCGGCTGATCTCGCGCATCGAACTGACCCCGTCGAGTACGAAATCGTCCTCGCCGACGACTTCCAGGCGCACATCCAGGGCGCGCACGTCGTTGAGCCCGAACGAGACGTCGAACAGCCGCAGGAACGGTCCGAGCGCGGCTGAGGCGTTGTTGTCCTTCGCCTTGGGCAGCAGCAGGGCGCTGCGCCCCTCCACGTCGCGGAGGTTGACGTCGTTGCCGAGGGTCGCGCCGACGATGCGACCGTCGGAGCGGACCGCCAGCGCCACCTCGGGCTCCGGGTTGTTCCACTCCGAACCCGCCGCGATACCGACCTCGGCGCCGACGCCGACCGCGGCCAGCAGCGGCGCCTTGGTGAAGATCTCCGGGTCCGGGCCGAGGCCGACCTCCAGGTACTGCGACCACAGCCCGTCGCGGATCAGCACCTCCTTGACCGCTCGCGCCCCCTCGGAGCCGGGGACGACCGTGGCGAGCGCACCTCCGAGGGCCTGCTCGACCTGAACCCGGGTTTCGGCTGCACGCGCTGCATCACCACCGGCGCGCTCTTCGATGACCCGTTCCAGCATGCTCTTGACGAACGTCACCCCGGCGGCCTTGAGCACCTGCAGATCGGCCGGTGCCAGCAGTCGTGCCCCGCTGCCACCGCTGAGGGCTTCGGCGAGCACTCGGGCTAGCGGCCAGCTCTTGCGACCCGGCGCCGATCGGGCCAGGTCCACCGCGTCGCGGCGTTCCAGCAGGTCGGAGAGAGTCGGGGCCACAGCGGTGAGATCCACGAGTTCGTCCCCGCGGACCGCGACCACGGCGGGTCCGTCCTCGTCGGGATCGTGGAGCCGTCCGACCAGCGTGGCCGCGGCGTGGTCGGCGGGCAGGACGTCGAGGGCGTTTTCGAGCAGTTCCACGCGCACCTCTCACGGTCGTCGATGATCGGCAACATACCCGACCGAACGCCCCTTCCGAGCGGCTGACCAGTGACGATCTTGACCGGGGGCTGGCGATGCCGATCAGCGGTCACGTATGGTGCGACCCATCGCATCACCCATTCGGGTGATACGATGGGATCGTGTCGACCGACCAGTTGGGGTGACAACCAGTGGGCAGTTCGTCGTTGCCTCCGATTCGCGGGCGAGGGCGTCACCGGCGGGCGCAGGCCAAGACGTGGTACCGCGGGATTCCTCCGCGCTTGCTCGGCTACGCCGTCGCGGTGTTCGTGACCGCGATCGCGGTCAGCAGCGCGCACCACGGCACCGCCGCCACCCCGGTCCCAGCACCAGCCCCGCAGCCGGCCGCCCAGTTCCTGCCCGCCGAGGCCACCTCGACCGCGCCGAAACTGCACATCGCGAAGCCCGAGCCGGCCGCGACCGTCGAAGCCGCGCCGCGCGCCCCGGAGACCACCAGCCGGCCCACCCTCACCGCCGATCCGGAGCCCGAGCCGGTCCGGACGACCGAGGTCCCCAAGACCGAGGTGGAGACGACGACCAGGTCGGCGCCCGCGGTGACCTCGACTCCGACCGAGACCACTCCCCCCGCGGAGACCAGCGAACCGTCGGAGACCGCACCGCCGTCGGAGACGCAGCCGCCGGCCAGCTCCAGGCCCGAGCGCCCGCGCATCGGCGAGGTCATCGACGGCATCACCCGGCCGCTGCGGGACCGCTAAACATCGCGATCCGCGGCACCCGGTGGGACAGTCGATCCCGGGGGTGTCGCCATGGACGTAATCGCGATCACCGGTGGGACCGGGCACCTCGGGCGTGAACTGGTGCGTCGGCTCAAGCCCGAGCACCGGGTTCGGATCCTCACCCGCCGCCCCGGCACCGATCCCGAGGTGGAGTGGGTGCAGGGCGACCTGGCCACCGGTGCGGGCGTGTCCGAACTGGTGGCCGGTGTGCAGACCGTCGTGCACGCGGCCACCTCCTCCCCCGCCGCGCAGCGCGGCTTCCTGCACCCGGTCGACTTCTGGCGCAGTCCGCCCGATGTGGACGTCGACGGCACCAGCCGGCTGCTGGAGGAATCGGCGTCGGCCGGCGTGCGCCACTTCCTCTACGTCTCCATCGTCGGCGTGGACCGCCCGGCCCTGCCGTACCTCCGGTTGAAGCACACCGCGGAGGAGCTGGTGAGCGTCTCCGACGTGCCCTGGTCCACGGTGCGCGCCACCCAGTTCCACTGGCTGCTCGATCGGATGCTCAACCGCGCCGCGCGGATGCCGCTCCTGCCGCTGCCCGCCGCCCTGCCCACGCAGCCGGTGGACGTCGGAGACTTCGCGGAGTACCTCACCGAGTGCATCGGGCAGGGGCCCGGTGGTCGGCGGGAGGACTTCGGCGGCCCCGAGGTGCTCACGCTCGGTGATGCGCTGCGCACCTGGCAAGACGCCCGCGACAAGCACCGCAAGGTCTTCGAGGTACCCGCGCCGCGGCGGTGGCGGCGGATCGCCACCGACATGACCTGCCCGGATGCGCGACGCGGCCGGATCACCTGGGGCGACTGGCTGCGCAGCCATCCCGGCGAATGACCCACCGTCCACATCGGATGCACGCGGGGGCCGTGCCGGAAGCCCCGCCGCGCACTCCTACGATTCAGGCGTACGGAGTACGGAGGCGGGTGCGATGGCGACCGAGTACAGCGGTGGTGGCGATCCGGTGCGCAGCCTGGCGCTGCTGTGGCGGACCCAGGACGGGCCGAGCAGCGGCCGCCGGGGTCGCTCCGACCTGGGCGTGGACCGGATCGTGCGCGCCGGGATCGAGATCGCCGACGCAGACGGGCTCGCGGCGCTGTCCATGCGCAAGGTGGCCGACCACCTCGGCGTCGGCACCATGTCGCTCTACACCTACGTGCCGGGCAAGGCTGAGCTGATCGACGTCATGCTCGACACCGCCTACGGCGAAACGGCGCGCCCCGAACCCGGCGCGACCGGCTGGCGGGACCGGCTCACCCAGATCGCGCAGGAGAACTGGGCGCTCTACCACCGGCATCCGTGGATGCTGCAGGTAGCGACCGGGCGCGCGGGGCTGGGCCCGAACGCCATCGCGAAGTACGACTACGAGCTCAACGCGCTCACCGACCTCGGTCTCACCGACGTCGAGGTGGACGCCACGTTGAGCCTGGTGCTCGGCCACGCCGAGGCGGCGGCCCGCCGGGCGGTGGAGGCGACGCAGACCGAGCAGCGCAGCGGGATGACCGATGAGCAGTGGTGGAGCACGCACGCACCATTGCTCGGTCAGCTGATGGACCCGCAGCGTTACCCGACTGCTTCTCGCGTCGGCTCGGCCGCTGGCGAAGCGCACGGCTCGGCGCACAATCCCGAGCACGCCTTCGATTTCGGCCTGGAACTCATCCTCGACGGGATCGAAGCGCTCATCGCCAGCCGGTGATCCAGTTCAGGAGATCTTCACCAGCATCTTGCCGGTGTTCTCGCCGCGGAGCATGCCCAGGAAGGCGTCCGGCGCGTTGCGCAGACCCTCCACCACGGTCTCGCGGTAGGTGATCTTGCCGTCGCGCAACCAGCCGCCGACCTCAGCGAAGAACTGCTCCTTGAGGTGTGCGCGGTCGCCGACGATGAAGCCCTCCAGGCGCAGGCGCTTGGAGACCAGCTTGAACATGTTGTTCGGGCCGGCCTGCGGCTCGGTGTTGTTGTACTGCGAGATCATGCCGCACTCGGCGACGCGGCCGAAGTCGTTGAGCACGTCGATCGCGGCCTCCAGGTGCTCACCGCCGACGTTGTCGAAGTAGACGTCGATGCCGTCGGGAGCGGCCTCTCGCAGCCGCTCGACGACCGGTCCGTCGTGGTAGTTGAACGCCGCGTCGAAGCCGACCTCCTCGGTGAGGTAGCGGACCTTCTCCGCCGACCCGGCGCTGCCGATCACCTTCGCCGCGCCGCGCAGCTTGGCGATCTGCCCGACCAGCGAGCCGACCGCGCCCGCCGCACCGGAGACGAACACGACGTCGCCTTCCTTCTGCTTCGCCACGTCGACCAGACCGACGTAGGCGGTCATGCCCGGCATGCCGAGGGCGTAGAGGTAGGCACTCGGCGGGGCCGCCTGCGGGTCGACCTTGACCGCGCGCTTGGCGTTGACGACCGCGTAGTCGCGCCAGCCGAGGTCGTGCAGAACGTAGTCACCGGGCTGGAAGCCCTCGGCGTTGGCGGCGACGACCTCGCCCACCGCGCCGCCCTGCATCGCCTTGCCCACTTCGAAGGGCGGCACGTAGGACTTGCCCTCGTTCATCCGTCCCCGCATGTAGGGGTCGACGCTCATCACCACGTTGCGCACCAGCAGCTGGCCGTCGCCGGGCTGCTGCGGCGCCTCGACCTCGACGACGTCGAAGTTGTCCGGGGTCGGCCAGCCCTTCGGGCGCGACGCGAGGCGGACTTCCAGGCCCTTGCTCATCGTTGTCCTCCACGAAACGGAATCGCCACCGACGCTACCGATCTACGGCAACTCGAGCCCGTGGAATCCGGGTGGCTGGTGATTATGATCAACGATCAGTAGACGGGAGGAGCGCTGTGGGCGAGATCGTGAGCTTGGCGGACATCCAGGACGCGGCCGATCGGCTGAACGGCATCGCGCACCGCACCCCGGTGCTCACCTCCAGCACGCTGAACGAGCTGGTCGGCGCCGAGGTCTTCCTCAAGTGCGAGAACTTCCAGCGGATGGGCGCGTTCAAGTTCCGCGGCGCCTACAACGCGATCTCCCGGCTGAGCCAGGAGCAGCTGCGGCGCGGAGTCGTGGCCTACTCGTCCGGCAACCACGCGCAAGCGGTCGCCCTGGCGTGCCGGTTGCTCGGCGCGAACGCGGTGATCCTGATGCCGGCGGACGCTCCGGCCGCGAAGCTGGACGCCACGCGCGGCTACGGCGCGGAAGTCGTCACCTTCGACCGCTACACCGAGAACCGCGAGGAACTCGGCCGGAAGCTCGCCGAGGAGCGCGGGCTCGCACTGATCCCGCCCTACGAGCACCCGCACATCATGGCCGGGCAGGGCACCACGGCGCTGGAGCTGCTGACCGAGACCGGACCGCTGGACGCGCTGGTGGTGCCGGTCGGTGGCGGCGGGCTGATCGCCGGGTGTGCCACGGCGGCCAAGGCGCTGCACCCGGAGATCCGCGTGATCGGCGTCGAGCCCGAAACCGCCGACGACACGAGGCAATCGCTCGCGGCCGGTGAGCGGGTGACGATTCCGGTGCCGCGCAGCATCGCAGACGGTCTGACCGCCGCTGTTCCGGGGGAGCTGACGTTCTCCGTCAACCGGCGGCTGGTCGACGAGATCGCTGTCGTCTCCGAGGACGAGATCCGCGCGGCGATGCGGCTGGCCTTCGAGCGACTGAAGCTGGTGGTCGAACCCAGCGGTGCGGTGGCCATCGCGGCGCTGCTCGCCGGGCGGATCACCGCACCGCGGGTGGGCGTGGTGATCTCCGGCGGCAACGTCGGGGTCGACCGCTTCGTCGAGCTGATGAGCTAATCACAGCCGCGGCCAGGATCGCTGCGGCTGGCGCAGCTGCTCGTAAGTCCGGGCCAGGCGGAGCACGCCGAGGTCGTCGAAGCGCCGCCCCGCGATCTGCAAGCCGATCGGCAGGCCGTCCGCGGTCCAGCCGCAGTTGACCGATGCCGCGGGCTGCCCGGACATGTTGTAGGGCAACGTGAACGCGATGTGCTCCAGGCCGCGCAACGGGTCGTCGGTCGGGTACGCCTGCTCCGCCGGAAAGGCTGGGATCGGCGCGACCGGGGACAGCACGTAGTCGAAGTCGCGGACCACCCGGTTGGCGGCCACCGAGATCGCGTCCATCTGGCTGAAGCCGTGGAACACCTGCGCGGCCGTGGCGTCGCGGGCGCTGGTGGCCCACTGCGCGATGCCCGGCAGGACCCGCGCGCGTCGTTCGGCGGGCAGCGCCGAGATGTCCGTCCAGGACCGGAAGCGCCAGAACAGGTCCATGCCGTCGAGCATCTCGCGGGACAGGAACGGGTCGATCGGCTCCACCGACGCACCGGCCGACTCGAACACCTGGGCCGCGGTCACGATCCCCGCAGTGACCTCGGGCTCGACGGGCAGACCCACGCAGTGGTCCAGGAGCAGGGCGATGCGCAGTCCGCGCACCTCGCCGTCCAGGGCCAGCCAGTCGATGTCGGCCGGCGGCAGCGCCGTGTGGTCGCGGGCATCCGGTGCCGCCAGCACCGAGGACAGCAGCGCGGTGTCGGTGACGGTGCGGGTCATCGGCCCGATCACGCGCCCGGCGTAGGGCGGGTCGACCGGGATCCGGCCGAAGCTGGGTTTGAGCCCGACGACCCCGCACCACCCGGCGGGCAGCCGGATCGAGCCGCCGATGTCAGTACCCACGTGCAGCGGCCCGTAACCGGCTGCGGCCGCAGCGCCCGCCCCGGCGCTGGATCCGCCTGGTGTGCGGCTGAGATCCCACGGGTTCCGGGCCAGGTGGTGGAAGCTGGACGCGCCGGAGGACAGCATGCCGTAGTCGGGCATGGTGGTCTTGGTGAAGATCACGGCGCCGCTTTCGCGCAGTCGAGCGACTGCTGGTGCGTCGTTCCGCGCCGGGACGAGTTCGGTGGCCGCGGTGCCCTGCGGTACTGGGGTGCCCTTGGTGGCGATGTTCTCCTTGACCGTCACCGGCACGCCGTCGATCGGCCCGGCCGGTGCACCGCTGCGCCAGCGCTGCTGCGAGGTCAGGGCATCGGCGCGCGCTGCGTCCGCGTCGAGCGCGTAGGTCGCGCACAGCTTCGGCTCGCAGACCTCGACGCGTTCCAGCACCGCGTCGAGGACCTCCACCGGCGAGGTCTCCCCCGACCGGTAGGCCGAAACCAGGTCCACCGCCGAGAGATCAGCCAACTCCGCCATACCCGGTCTCCCCTCACTCGCGGCCAAAGAACCGAGTCTCGACCACCGCGCCCCGCGAGGAAAGTTGGCAAGGTGCCCGCGCCGGGCGACAACACCGAGCACCTCGTCCGTTGACAGCCGATCAACCTGGCGGGGCGACCGCCGCGGACACGGGAAGTTCGGCGTCGACCAGCACCTGCACACCCAGCCGCTCCCCGCGACCGCGATCGTCGGGATCGCGCCACCGGCACCAGATCTGCTCGTCATGCGGTGAAACCCGCTGCCGCAGAACGGGGTTGCGCCCACTCGGCAGATCCAACGGGAGCCGAACGCGGCAGCGCGCATCCACCACAGCCAGGACCTGCGCCGATGCGGTGGGACGGAACCGGCCGATCCCGCGCACCAGCGGAACCAGCACCCCGGTGGCCAGCTCGGCAGCGAAGCGCACCGGCAGCACGTGGTCGAACTGCCACGGATGAACCGGAACCGGCAGGTGGTCCCCGGTGACCGCGTCCGCGCACCGCCGCACCTCGGACAGCAGGCTCCGGGCCGTGCGGTCGAGGAGGAGTTCCGGGATCCGGCCCGAATCGGGATCGGCACAGAAGTGCAGCCGGTCCCGGTGCACCGCCACCCAGTCCAAGCCGAGCGGTCGACCGCGCTTCGGCCCGTAGCGGGCCAGGGTGTCGGCAGCCACGTCCCTCCTCAACCAGGCAACAGGACGACACCCGAACGGTAACAAAGGTTAGGCTAACTTAATACGACTGATCCGGGAGATGCTGATCACGGGTCAACTCGGTTTGCGGGTCCGCCCGTGAGCGCGGAGCTCGGCGTTGGGCAGCGCCGGGGCGGGCAGCGCGGGCTCGGGGTAGCCGTGCACGACGCCGAAGCGCCCGTCCGGATCTCCGGAAGTGCGGCCCCGCTCCCAGTCCTCCCGCGCTCGGGCCACTTCGTCGTGCGAGCGGCCGACGAAGTTCCACCACATGACGATCTGCTCCTCGAACGGAACACCGCCCAGCAGCAGCGCCCGCCCCGCCACGTCGGCCCGCAGCTCGACCTGCTGCCGCCCCCGCCCGAGGTAGAGCATGTCGCCGACCTGGACCGGTCGTCCGTCGACGGAGATCCCGTCGGACATCGCCAGTACGGCGTTCTCGAAGTCGGTCTCCAGCGGCAGCCGCATCGCACGACCTGCACGGATCGACGCCTCGGCGCCCAGCAGCGGCGTGTAGGTGCGCGCCGGCGAAACCGCGTCGGCGAGCCCGCCCATCAGCACGGTCACCGAGCCGTCCGCCGTGGACACCACTGGCAGGTCGCCGTGGTGCTCGAAGTGCGGCGCGACGTCGCGCTGATCGCCGGGCAGCGCGACCCACAGCTGCAATCCGTGCAGCACCGGACCGTGCCCCTCCGGGGATTCCTCGGAATGCGAGATGCCCCGGCCCGCGGTCATCAGGTTCAGCTCGCCCGGCCGCACCAACTGCTCGTTGGCGAGGCAGTCTCGGTGCAGCACCTCGCCCTCGAGCAGCCAGCTGACCGTCTGCAACCCGGTGTGCGGGTGCGGCGGGACCTGCATGCCCGGCTGGTCGGTGATGTCGGCCGGACCGTAGAAGTCAGCGAAGCACCAGGCACCGACCATCCGCCGATCGCGGTTGGGCAGGGTGCGCCCGACCATCATCGCCCGCGGACCGCCCAGCGGGACGGTGCGCGGTTCCAGCAGCTCGGAATCCGGTTCGGCTGCGGTCGCCAAGCCACCGCAGCACAGTTCGGCCGGATCCTGTTCCACATTGCTCACTCGGTCAGCTTCCCCCACCGCGCGCATGGGGCACAATCGATCGGATTGCTGCCGATGCCGTGGGAGGCCCGAAGGTGACCGATCAGCCCGAGGTCGTCGACAACCCGGACGCCAACCGCTTCGAGATCCGCGCCGACGGTGAACTGGCCGGGTTCGCCGAGTACAAGCTGCGGCCGACGTCGATCGCGTTCGTGCACACCGAGATCGACCCGCGCTTCGGCGGCCGTGGGCTGGGCAGCGTCCTGGTGCGCGCGGCCCTGGATGCCGTCCGCGAACGCGGTCTCGCGGTGCTGCCCTACTGCCCCTTCGTGCGCCGCTGGATCAGCACTCACGCCGACTACCTGGACCTGGTCCCCGCCGACAAGCGCGCCAAGTTCGAACTCGACGGGTCCACTTCGGACTGATCAGCCGATGGTCGCGCCGAACACCAGGCCGAGCACGTAGGTGACCGCCGCTGCACCAGCGCCGATGCCGAGCTGCCGCAGCGCGCGGGGCAGCGGCGCAGCACCGGAGAGCACCCCGACGGTCGCTCCGGTGAGCATCAGTGCGAGACCGACGAGCACGACGGCGACCAGCACCGCCGGTCCGCCGGACATGCCGAACAGGAACGGCAGCACCGGGATCAGTGCGCCGGAAGCGAAGAACACGAAGCTGGACGTGGCCGCCGAGATCCCGGTTCCGATGATCTCGTGATCGGGAGCCTTCTCATCGGCCGGCGGCACCGGCGGTTTCAGGTCGCGCAGCAAGGCGTCGGCACGGCGGTGCGCCTCGTCCTCGGACATGCCCCTGGCCCGGTAGACCAGCGCCAGCTCGTTGGCGTCGACGTCGAGGTAGGGCACCACGGCGCGGGTTTCCGGGTTCGGCGAGGCCGCGGCCAGCAGCTCCCGCTGGGAACGCACCGAGATGTACTCCCCCGCGCCCATCGACAGCGCGCCCGCTAGCAGACCGGCCAAACCGGTCAGCAGGACCGTGTGGGGCGGCACGTTGCCGCCGATCACGCCGAGCACGAGCGCCAGGTTGCTCACCAGGCCGTCGTTCGCGCCGAACACCGCGGCGCGGAAGGTTCCCGACACGCGGGCCCGGCCACGAGCGGCGAGCGCGCGCACGACCTCCTCGTGGATCTGCTCGTCAGCGGCCATCGCCCGGGAGGCATCGCGGTCGGATTCGTACGGCGAGCGGCTCTCCGCGCGCTGGGCTAGGGCGAGAACGAAGACCGAACCGAAGCGGCGGGCCAGGAACACCAGCAGCCGCATCCGGAACTGGCCGCGGCGCTTCGGCCCGGCCGCGGCGCCGAGCAGTTTCTCCCAGTGCGCGGCGTGGCGCTCCTCCGCTTCGGCCAGGCCGAGCAGGATCTCGCGCTCCTCGCCGGCGCGGCGGGCCGCGAGCTCGCGGTAGACCGCGGCCTCCTCCCGCTCGTCGGCGAGCCTGCGCCGCCAACGGCGCACCGACCTCGCATCGGCTTTGGGGGATCTTCCGCTCTCACGCACGCGTCAAGCCTCGCAGCCGATCACCACGACTACCAGTCGACGGACAGCGAACGAGCAGGTCAGCCCTCGAAGGTCGGTTTGCGCTTCTCCAGGAAGGCCTGCATCTGCTCGCGGGCGTCCGCGGACTGCGAAGTCCCCGCCATCACCTCGGTGGCGATCGCGTAGGCGTCAGCCTCGGGCCGGTCCAGCTGGGCATAGATGGTCTGCTTGCCGACCGCCTTCGCCTGCTGGCTTCCCCGCGTGGCGCGCGCCAGCAGGTCATCCACCGCGGCGTCCAGTTCCGCATCCGGCACCACGCGGTTGATCAGGCCCCAGCGCTCGGCCGTCGCGGCGTCGATCGGGTCGCCGGTGAGCGCCATCTCCATCAGCCGCTTGCGCCCGATCGAACGGGCCACCGGCACCGCCGGGGTGTGGCAGAACCAACCGCCCTTGCCGCCGGGCAGCGCGAATCCCGCGGACTCGGCGGCCACCGCCAGATCACAGGAAGCGACCAGCTGGCATCCGGCCGCCATCGCCAACGCGTGCACGCGGGCGATCACCACCTGCGGGACGGCGTGGATGGTGCGCATCAACGACTCGCACAGCCGCAGCATCTCCCGCATCCCGGCCAGGTCCCGCTCCGCCATGTCGCCGAAGTCGTGCCCGGAGCTGAACACCGGACCGGCCCCGGCCAGCACGATCCCGGTCGCCTTGGTCTCGGCGGCCGCTTCGAAGGCCTGCTTGAGCTCGGCCAAGTGCGCTATCGACAGCGAATTGCGCCGCTGCGGCCGGTTCATGGTGATCCGGACGGTCGCACCGTCTTGCTCGGTCAGCAGGTGCTGGTACTGCGGGCTGCTCATCGGCGCTCCAAGACCTCGACCACGTCGTCACCCCGAGCCTGGCACGGCGGACTGCGGTTGACCAGGCTCTGTCCGGGCGCGACGCGCCGTGGCGGAGTCTGGTGGGACCTCGCGCGCGCTCGCCGGGTAGGGTTTGGCGTCGCTGCGCGGGTGGTCCGACGACGGGGAGGCTGATCCGATGAACCGCAAGCCGGTGATCGTGGTCGTGGTGCTGGTCGCCATCGTCTGCGTCTTCCTGCTGGTTCGCGATCCGGTGGGTGCGGCCTCCGCCGTCCACGCCGCCTGGGACGTGGTGATCACCGCGATCAGCACCGTGATCACCTCGCTGACGACCTTCTTCCAGCACCTTTTTCACGGCAGCTGACCGGCTCGGAAATTCTTTCACCGGGATATCCGCGCGCAATTAATCAACAGGCGCCCGGATCCGCTTCGTAGGCGTGAAATCGAAGCCAGCGGAACAAACGATCAGCGCCCTCGTTACCCAATTCGAACAGCGCGAAAACAAGTCGAACGAAAGAGCAGGGACTTAATACCCGGATTCGTGCGGGAAGGCAAAAAAACCCGTCGCCGAATTGCCGAAGTCAGCTTGTCCTGCACCTGACGACCGCTTAGTGTGGGAGGCGGTCACGTCGAGGAAAGCGAATAACCTCGGAGCCAACAGAGCTCTGGGAACTGGGGAAGTCCGGTTCGCCCCGCGAAGTGACCCGATGCGAGGGGGAAATTCCGGAACGGCCGCGAGCCTTGAGCTCCCACCGAGCGGCAGTTCGATCCACTGGGCCCAGATCGATTTCCGCCCGGAATACGGTTCGCGGTACCGACTTGAATTCACCTCGCGTCGCGTGCAAGCGCACGCCGGATGGCACGACGGTCCGGCAAGCGACGTGCATCGACTGAGAAAAGAGTGATCGGAATGCAGATCAAGGACACCTTCAAGTTCGACGGCCTTAACCGCAGCTGGGGCGGCTGGGGCGGCTGGGGCGGCTGGGGCTGGGGCTCCGGCTGGGGCGGCGGCTGGGGCTGGGGCTCCGGCTGGGGCTGGGGTGGCTGGGGTGGCTGGGGCTGCTGGTGAGCCCGAGTCAGTCCTGACCTGAGCAAGTCCTGACGTTCCATCCATCTGATTGGCGTGGCTCCCGCTCCCCCGGAGCGGGAGCCACGTCCCTGCCTGGAGGTGAGGCGGTTGCCGGGGTTGGTGAACTGGCTGTTCCGGCCGGCGGAGCGGGACACCGAGGGGCTGGTCGAGCACGCACCGGTGATGCGGGTGCGTGCCGTCATCCGGCGGTTCTGGCCGGACGCCCGGTCGTTCCGCGGCTGGATGCTGCTCAGCCTGCTGCTCGTGCTGATCTCGCCACTGTTGGACACAGCGGCGATCTGGCTGTTCAAGGTGCTCATCGACGAGGTGTTGACACCGCACAACTTCGCCGCCTTCCCGATGATCGCGGCCGCCTACGCGGTGCTCACCCTGCTGTCCGGGGTGATCGACTTCTGCGGCCACTACCTCGCGGTGTGGATCGGCGAGAACTTCCTGCACCTGATGCGCACCAGGGTGTTCAGGCACCTGCACACGCTGTCGGTCGGGTTCTTCGACCGCAGGCGCCTCGGCGACACCCTGTCCCGCCTCACCAACGACGTGGGCGCCATCGAGAGCCTCGTGCTGTCCGGCATCGTGCAGACCTTCTCCTCGGTGGTGAAGGTCCTGCTGTTCGCCGGTGTGCTGTTCTACCTGAACTGGCAGCTGGCGCTGGTGGCGCTGGTGGCGGTCCCGCTGTTCTGGATGGTCGCCAAGTTCTTCGCCCGCCGGATCAAGGACGCCTCCCGCGAGGCGCGCGGGCGCAGCGGCTCGATCGCCACCGTCGCCGAGGAGAGCCTCGGCAACGCGCCGCTGATCCAGGCCTACGGCCGTGAGGGCGCCGAGGTCGACCGCTTCGCCCGGCAGAGCCGCGGCAACGTCAACGCCGAGCTCTCCTCCGCCCGCATCGGCGCCCTGTTCTCGCCGCTGGTGGACCTGTTGCAGGTCTTCGGCGTGCTGGCGATCGTCGGGGTCGGCATCTGGGAGCTGTCGGAAGGCCGGATCAGCCTCGGTGGCCTGCTGGCGTTCCTGGTCTACCTCTCCCAGCTCTACACCCCGGTGCAGAGCCTCGGTCAGCTGTCCAACACGGTGTTCTCCGCGGCGGCCAGCGCCGAGCGCATCGTCGAACTGCTCGACCAGCAGCCGCTGGTGCACAGCCCGAAGAACCCGGTACCGCTGCGGCGGGTCACCGGGCGGCTCGACGTCGACCGGGTCGACTTCCGCTACCCGGACACCCCGGCCGACGTGCTGCACAGCGTGAGCTTCTGCGCCCCGCCCGGCCAGACCACTGCGGTGGTCGGCGCCAGCGGTGCGGGCAAGTCGACGCTGACCAAGCTGCTGCTGCGCTTCTACGACCCGACGCGGGGCCGGATCCTGCTGGACGGCGTCGACCTGTGCAAGCTCGACATCGCCGAACTGCGCGCCAACATCGCGATCGTGCTGCAGGAAACGCTGCTGCTGGACGGCACCATCGCGGACAACATCCGGGCCGGACGCCCGGACGCCGACGATCGCCAGCTCGTCGAAGCCGCTGAGGCCGCCGACGCCCACGAGTTCATCCAAACCCTGCCGGAGGGCTACGAAACGCGGGTCGGGCAGCGCGGTCGACTGCTCTCGGGTGGGCAGCGGCAACGCATCGCCATCGCCCGCGCGATGATCCGCGACGCGCCGATCCTGCTGCTCGACGAGCCGACGGCGAGCCTGGATGCCGATGCCACGCGCCGGATCCTCGCTCCGCTGCGGCGTTTGATGGCCGGGCGCACCACCATCGTCATCTCGCACAACCTGCTCACGGTCCGCGACGCGCAGCAGATCGTCTACCTGGACCAAGGCCGCATCACCGAGCTGGGCACGCACCAGGAGCTGCTGGCCAACAACAACGGTTACGCCCACCTCTACCGGCTGCACCACCCGGAGCGCGGGCAGGTCGTGCCCGAGCAACAGGCCGGGTCGACGACTCCGACCCGGCCTGTTGACGGACAGCTGCCGAACTGACTAGCGCCAGGGCTCGCCGCGGCGGCGGGCCCTGAGCCACCGCTGCCCGTTGCCGACCAGTCGCAACGCCTTGCGCGCCACCAGGTTCTGCTGAACCAGGTGGCGCTGGTACTGCCAGGGACGCTGCACGCCGTGCCTACCGGCCATCGAGTAGCAGAACTCCACCGCGCTCCGGTCGGTGTAGCGGTCGGCCCGCTCGAACCAGGCCATGCTGGTGCGCGCGGCGATCTGCGCGGGCCGCATCGCCGCGTGGCCCGCCTCGTCGAACTCCTTGACCGCCAAGGCCGTTTCCTGTTGCTCGAAGAGGCTCTGCGCGAGCACGATGCCGTCCATGATGGCCAGCTTGGTGCCCGATCCCAGCGTGAAGTGCGTGGTGTGCGCGGCATCGCCGATCAGCACCGCGTTGTCGTAGCGCCAGGTCTGGTTGAACACCTGCGTGAAGCGCTGCCAGGACGCCGGATTGCCGCGCGACTGGCTGATCAGCGGGTGCCCGCGCAGCGGACCGGCGAAGATCTGCTCCAGCAGCCGGCGCATCTCGGCGTCATCGGCCCGGTCCAGCCCCAGTGCCCGCCACGTGGATTCCGTGCACTCCACGATGAACGTGCTGATCCCGTCGGCGGACGGGTAGGCGTGGAACCAGATCCACCCGGCCGGGGTCTGTTCGAAGTCGACGGTGAACTTGTCGAAGACCCGCTCCGTGCCCAGCCAGATGTAGGGGTTGTTCCCGTGGTCCACGCGGGTGCCGAACTGCTCCTGGTAGCGCTGCCGGGTGCGGCTGTTGGCGCCGTCGGCCACCACCACCAGGTCGGCGTCGGCGAACTCGGCCAAGTCCTCCACCGCGGTCTCGTACTGGATCCGAACGCCCAGCTCAGCGGCCCGCTCGGCGAGGATCGCCAGCAACGGGGCGCGGTTGACGCTGTAGCCGTAGCCGGGGAGGTAGGCCTTGTCGGCGCCGTGCAGCCCGATGACCTGCTCCTGCCAGAGCTTCGACTCCGCGCGGATGCGGCGGGCGCTCTCCCGGTCGTTGCGGTAGAGCGTGTCCAGCAGGTCCTCCCCGTACACGACCCCCCAGCCGTAGGTGGCACCGGGCGGGTCCCGCTCGATCACCGTGATGTCGTGGCCGCCATCGCGCAGCTTCGCCGAGATGGCGAAGTACAGACCCCCGGGCCCGGCCCCGATGCACACGATTTTCACAGCAGCACCTCCTGAACGACAGGCGGGCAGCTGCGCAGGCGTTCCGGGCGGAGCGCCAATGTCCGCATGAGAAGTCGAATACGCCCTTGTTGTACCCGGCAGCCCGCATGGTCGCACCTGCGCCGTGTCCCCAGGCGAAGTTCGCGGTGGTGCAACGGAAAGCGGACACCAGTTCGACTGCTGGCGACCTGCCGAAGCAGTACTCTCGAAGCCGCGCATCGTCGTTTCGCCCAGCCACGCGCGGGGAATTCGGCAGCAAGCGGTCCCCGCGGTCTCGGGGCGCGGCAGCCGGGAGTCGACATGAGCAGGTTGACCCAACCCACCAAACCGGAGAGCAGGTTCGCCACCTCGCTGCGGCGCCAGGCCGACGAGGTGGACCTGCGGTTTCGCCTGGCCGCTGGAGTGCGGCGGCAGGTCAACAAGGTCTTCCCGTCGAACTGGGGATTCCTGCTCGGCGAGATCGCGCTGTACAGCTTCGTGGTGCTGCTGGTGACCGGCACCTACCTCGCCTGGTTCTTCGACCCGTCGATGACCGAGGTGACCTACAACGGCGTGTTCACCAACCTGCGCGGCATCGACATGTCGCGGGCGTTCGAAAGCACCCTGGACATCTCGTTCAACGTCCGCGGCGGGTTGTTCGCCCGGCAGCTGCACCACTGGGCGGCACTGGTCTTCATGGCCGCGATCGTCACGCACATGTTCCGGATCTTCTTCACCGGCGCGTTCCGCCGCCCGCGCGAGGTCAACTGGACGATCGGCATCCTGCTGTTCATCACCGGCATGTTCGAGGGGTTCATCGGCTACTCGCTGCCCGACGACCTGCTGTCCGGCACGGGGATGCGGATCGCCTCCGGGATCGTGCTGTCGATCCCGGTGATCGGCACCTGGGTGCACTGGATCCTGTTCGGCGGGGAGTTCCCGGGCACCGAGATCATCCCGCGTTTCTACATGATCCACATCTTCCTGCTGCCCGGGATCATCGTGGGCCTGATCGCGGTGCACCTGGCCGTCGTCTGGTACCAGAAGCACACCCAGTACCCCGGCCGGGGCCGCACCGAGTCCAACGTGGAGGGCGTGCGGATCATGCCCGCGTTCGCGGTGAAGAGCAGCGGGCTGTTCTTCTTGGTCACCGGCGTGCTGGCGATCATGAGCGGGGTCTTCCAGATCAACGCGATCTGGAACTTCGGCCCGTACAACGCCTCGATGATCTCCGCTGCCTCCCAGCCGGACTGGTACATGATCTGGACCGACGGGATGGGCCGGTTGTGGCCGCCGTGGGAGCTCTACCTCGGGCCGTACACCGTGCCCGCGGTGTTCTTCCCGCTGATCCTGGGACTCGGTCTGGTTTTCACCATCGCGATCGCCTACCCGCTGCTGGAGCGCAAGCTCTCCGGCGACGACGCCCACCACAACCTGATTCAGCGCCCGCGCGACGCGCCGGTGCGCACCTCGCTGGGCATGATGGGGATCACGTTCTTCCTGGTCGTGCTGCTCTCCGGGGTCAACGACGTCATCGCCTTCGTGTTCAGCCTGTCGCTGAACATGACGACCTGGGCGGGGCGGATCGGCGTGCTGCTGGCGCCGCCGATCGCCTACTACGTCACCTACCGGATCTGCCTGAGCCTGCAGCGCTCGGACCGCGAGGTGCTGGAGCACGGGGTGGAGACCGGCATCATCAAGCGGCTGCCGCACGGCGAGTTCATCGAGGTGCACCAGGGACTGGGGCCGGTGGACGAGCACGGCCACCCGCAGCCGCTGCCCTACCAGGCCACGCCGGTGCCCAAGAAGATGAACAAGCTCGGCGCGGGCGGGCACTCGGTGCCGGGCAGCCTGCTGATCCCGGACCCTCGGGAGGAGACCGAAGCGCTGGAACAGGCGCGGCGCGAGCAAGCCGAGCAGGAGCAAGCCGCGCGAGCAGGCCGCGAGCCCGAGGTCCGCACACCGCCGCCCGAACAGTGAGACTGCCTAGAATTCACCGGTGTCCACTAGGGAATTGGTGGTGCTCGGTACCGCGAGCCAAGCGCCTACGCGCACCCGCAACCACAACGGCTACCTGCTGCGCTGGGACGGCGTCGGGTTCCTGTTCGACCCCGGCGAGGGGACGCAGCGGCAGATGATCCACGCGGGCGTCAGCTCGCACGACATCGACCACATCTGCATCAGCCACTTCCACGGCGACCACTGCCTCGGGCTGCCAGGCGTGCTGCAACGGCTCTCGTTGGACCGGATGCCACGCCCGGTGCACGCGCACTTCCCCGCCGCCGGCGTCGACTTCTTCCGGCGGATGCACCACGCCTCGGCCTTCGAAGAGGTCGCGGAGGTGCGGGAACGACCGATCGAGCGCGGCGGCACGGTGTTCACCGGCACCTTCGGTGCGCTGGAGGCGGTACCGCTGGACCACCGCATCGAGACGTTCGGCTACCGGCTGGTTGAACCTGACGGACTGCGGATGCTGCCCGAGCAGCTGGACCGCTTCGGCGTGCGCGGCCCGGACGTCGGCCGGTTGCAACGGGAGGGCTCGCTGCGAGTCGACGACCGGACGGTGACGTTGAAGCAGGTCAGCGAGTCGCGGCCGGGTCAGCGGTTCGCGTTCGTGATGGACACCCGGCTGTGCGACGGGGTGTTCGAGCTCGCCGACGGCGCGGACGTGCTGGTGATCGAGTCGACGTTCCTGGACCAGGACGCCCGGCTGGCCGACGAGTACGGGCACCTCACCGCGACGCAGGCCGCGCGGGTCGCCGCCGAGTGCGGTGTCCGGACCCTGGTGCTCACGCACTTCTCCCAGCGCTACCCCGATCTGCGCCAATTCCGCGACGAGGCGAGGGCGGTGTTCGACGGGGAGCTCGTGGTCGCCGAGGACCTGATGCGGGTGCCGGTGCCGCCGCGGCGGTGAATATGCTTTCGGGCGGCTATCGATCCGTCGGAGGCATTGTGGTTCGGCAACCGATCCCGGTCATCATCGTCGCCGGGTTCCTCGGCTCCGGGAAGACGAGTCTGCTCAACCACCTGCTGCGCAACCCGCAGGGCGCGCGGATCGGTGTGGTGGTCAACGATTTCGGGAAGATCAACATCGACGCGCTGAGCGTCGCCGGGCAGGTCGACTCGACCGTCTCGCTGGGCAACGGATGCCTGTGCTGCGCGGTGGACGCCAGCGGCCTGGACGACCTCCTAGCTCGGCTGGCGCGCCCGAGCAGCGACATCGACGTGATCGTGATCGAGTCCAGCGGGCTGGCCGATCCGCGCGGCATGGTCCGGCTGCTGCTCAACAGCACCAACCCCCGGCTCGGCTACGGCGGCCTGGTCGAGGTCGTCGACGCCGCCGAGTTCGAGAGCACCCGGCAGCGCCACCCCGAGCTGGACCAGCACCTGCGCTTCGCCGACCTGGTGCTGGTGAACAAGACCGACCGCGTCACCGACACTGATCGCGCCCGGCTGCTGGACCTCGTCCGCGAGCTCTCCGGCGGCAAACCCGTGCTGCCGACCACGCACGGCCGCCTGGACCCGACGCTGCTGTTCGACCGGGAGTCGGTGCGGCAGCGCCGGAAGACCGTCCAGCAGCTGTCCTTCGACGACCTGCTCGCCGACTCCCACGACGACTGCGACGAGCACCTGCACACGGCTTACGAGAGCGTCGAGTTCGCCTCCGCCGAGCCGGTCGACCCGCGTGCGCTGATGCGGTTCCTGGACTCCCGCCCGGCCGGGATCTACCGGATGAAGGGCCAGATCCACTTCGGGGTGCCCGGCCACGAGCAGAAGTTCACCCTGCACACCGTCGGCGACTTCCTGCGCTTCCACCGCTCCCGCTGGGCCCGCGGCGAGCCGCGCCGCACCCAGCTGGTGGTGATCGGTTCCGGGCTGGACCGCGACCACGTGCGCGAGGGTCTGCACGCGTGCCTGGGCGGACCGGACGAGTCCGATGAGCACAGCATGCTGGACGTGCTGAAGTTCACCCGGTCCTGATCCGCCTTGCCTTCCCCGCGCCCGGCGGGCATCCTGCGGGACGATCAACGTGTGGGGAGGCACTATGCGGGGACATCCTGGGCAGGATCCGGCCGGGGCGGAGCTGTTCGCGACGCTGGCCGGGGTTGACCGCACCAAACCGAACCCGGCGCGGATGTACGACTACTACCTGGGCGGGGTGCACAACTTCGAGGCGGACCGCGAAGCCGCCGACGCGGTGCTGGCGATGCTGCCGGAGACGCGCACCTTCGCCCGGGAGAACCGCGCGTTCCTGCAGCGGGTGGTGCGGTACCTGGTCGACGAGGTGGGCATCGACCAGTTCCTCGACCTCGGGTCCGGCATCCCGACCGTCGGCAACGTACACGAGATCGCTCAGAAAGCGCACCCGGACGCGCGGGTGGTCTACGTCGACCACGAGCCGGTGGCCGTGGCCCAGTCCCAGCGGATGCTGGCCGGCACCGACCAGGCAGCCATCATCCGCGGCGACCTGCGCCACCCCGACCTCGTGCTGCAGCACCCCGACGTGGCGCGCCTGCTGGACCTGTCCCGGCCGGTGGCGGTGCTGATGGTCTCGGTGTTCCCGTTCATCTCCGACGCCGACGACCCGAAGGGCATCATCGCCGCCTACCGGCAGGCCTGCGCCCCCGGCAGCTACCTGGCCCTGTCGCACAGCCTCACTACGGACTACTGGCCAGGGGACGCCTCGCGGGCCATCGAGCTCTACAAGTCCAGCACCCACCCGCTGTACCCGCGCACCCCTGAGCAGGTCGAGGCGCTGTTCACCGGGTACGAGCTGATCGATCCGGGAGTGGTGTTCACCTCCGCGTGGCGGCCGGACGCGCCGATCACCGCGGAACAGGCCGCGGGGAGCCGCGCCATGGCCGGACTCGGCGTGCTGCGCGCCTGAACACCTGCCGATCGCCAGTGGCCGTCGTACGGTGGCGCCGACCGGTTTTCCCGGCAACGAGGGGGCGTACCCGATGACCAGCGCTGATGTGCTCGTCGATGCGTTCGGCCGGATCCAGGAGGTGGTGCACGACGCCGTCACCGGACTGGATCCGGACCAGCTGGCGGCCCGCCTGGACCCGGCGGCGAACTCGATCGGCTGGCTGGTCTGGCACCTGAGCCGGGTGCAGGACGACCACGTCTCCGACGTCGCCGAGGTCGAGCAGGTGTGGACCGCGCAGGGCTGGGCGGGGCGCTTCGGACTGCCGTTCGCCGTCGAGGACATCGGCTACGGCCACGAATCGGACGACGTCGCGGCGGTCCGCGTCGACTCCGGCAAGCTGCTCACCGGCTACTACGACGCGGTGCACGCGCAGACCCTCGAGTTCGTGCGGAACCTGACCGACGACGACCTGGTCGAGGTGGTCGACGCCGCGTGGCAGCCGCCGGTCACGCTGGGCGTGCGGCTGGTGAGCGTGATCGGCGACGATCTCCAGCACGCCGGTCAGGCCGCGTTCGTCCGCGGCATCCTGGAACGCGCCGACTAGAGGGTGGCACCGCGGGCGCGGCGTGGCGGACAATCGGGCCATGACCGAGCGGAAGCCACCCGGCACCACGTTCGAATCGTGGGTGGACCGGCAGATCCGGACGGCTCAGGAGCGCGGCGACTTCGACGACCTGGCCGGTGCGGGCAAGCCGCTGCCCGGCGCGGGCGCACCGGTCGAGGAGCAGTGGTGGCTCAAGGACTACCTCCGCCGCGAGGGGCTGTCCGGCGAAGCGCTGCTGCCGACTCCGCTGCAGCTGCGCAGGGAGGTCGAGCGGCTGCCGGACACCGTTCGCGAGCTGACCAGCGAGCAGGCCGTGCGCGACGCCGCTGGCGACCTCAACCGGCGGATCGTCGAGTACATGCGCGCGCCGTCCGGCCCGCAGGTGGCGATCGGTTTGGTCGACGTCGACGAACTGGTGGCCGACTGGCGCTCCGCCCGTGAGCGGGCATCCCAGCAGACCGAGCCCGAATCTGCTCCGGTGGCCCCGAAACCCCGCTGGTGGCACCGTTTTCGGCGGTGATTCGTCCCACCTTTTGAGCGGCTTTGACGTCGTTGTCGTTGCGATGCTTTGATCCGGTCATGGCACCGGGACCGCTGCTCGTGCAGCGCGCGCACCCCTCACCGGTCCACAGTGGATTTCCAGCCCGCATCGGACGCACCCCGGCTGCGATCGATCCCCGCCCCGGTGGAGCCGGCGCCGCGAATCCTGGTGGCACCGCGGCGCATCTTCCGCGCCGACGGCACCGCCGTGGAGCTGCCCCGACTGGAGTTCGACCTGCTGCTGTTCCTGCGCGAGAACCCCGTCCGGGTGCACCAGCGCGCCTCGCTGCTCAACGCGGTGTGGCAGTTCAACAGCACCCCGAGCACCCGCACCGTGGACGTCCACGTCCGCCGCATCCGCAGCAAGATCGGCACCGACCTGGACCTGATCACCACGGTGCGCGGAGTCGGTTACCGGATGGACCGGCCCGACGCCGTGCACATCGTCCGGGACTGACGCACGGGCGTGACCACGCGCCCTGCGGGTAGCCCAGGGGCATGCCGAAGCGCAGGCGTGAGGACTACGAACGAGGGCTGCCCGGCTACCACGACCCGATGGCGGGTGTCGGCGGCGCGCCCTACGCGCGCAGCGCGCTGACCCTGCGGTTGTGGCTGGCCGGGTTCGGGCTGGTGTTCTGCACGGGCGCGGCGGTGCTGGTGTTCCTGGCGGTTCCCGAGCTGGCCTGGCTCGCCTGGGCGCTCGTGGTGCTGGCGGTGATCGCCGCCGTCGACTTCGCATGGGTCGCGCACCGCAAGCGCCGCGGCGAGCCGGGCTGAACGCCGCTGGTCGCACAGCACGATCGCCGCTCGCTGCAGGACCGGCGTGTCGTGGACGGCGGCGGTGGGTACTGCAGGGGCGTGGAGCTCGTCGAGGAGACGCCCTTCCGATTCCGGATCGAACCGCACGGTCCGATGCGGGTGCCCGGTGTGGTGTTCGCATCGAGACAGCTGCTGCCGCCGAAGAGCGACGGCTCGCTGGACCAGGTGGTGAACGTGGCCGCCCTGCCGGGCATAGTCGGAGCTTCCTACGCGATGCCCGACATGCACTGGGGCTACGGCTTCCCGATCGGCGGGGTCGCCGCCACCGACGTCGAGGCCGGCGGGGTGGTCTCGCCGGGCGGGGTCGGGTTCGACATCTCGTGCGGGGTGCGGCTGCTGGCCGCCGACCTGGAGCGCTCGGAGTTCCACCGCGTGGCAGAGAAGGTCATGAACGGACTCAGCCGGGCCACTCCACGCGGAGCGGGCCGAGGCGCCGTGTGGCAGCTGTCCCGCGACGGCCTCGACCGGTTGCTCGAAGAGGGCTCCCGCTACGCGGTCGAGCGGGGCTGGGGAACGCAGCGAGACCTGGATCGCTGCGAGGACGGCGGGGCAGTCTCCGACGCCCAGCCCGGCCGGGTCAGTGTCCGCGCGCAGGACCGCGGGCTCGGCCAAGTCGGCAGCCTCGGGTCGGGCAACCACTTCCTGGAGGTGCAGGCCGTCGACGAGATCTACGACGAGGGCATCGCCGGGGCTTTCGGCCTCCACCCCGACCAGGTGTGCGTGATGATCCACTGCGGTTCGCGCGGGCTGGGCCACCAGGTCTGCACCGACCACGTGCGGCGGATGGACGAGACCATGGCCGATCGCGGGCTCACGGTGCCGGACCGACAGCTGGCGTGCGCGCCCGTCGACTGCTCGGCGGGCCGGGCCTACCTGGGCGCGATGGCCGCGGCGGCGAACTACGCCCGCGCGAACCGGCACGTGCTCGGCGTGGCCGCCGGCGAGGTCCTGCGGGAGGTGACCGGTCGCGGTCTCGACCTGGTCTACGACATCTCGCACAACCTCGCAAAGCTCGAATCGCACGAGGTCGCCGGACACCGCCGGACGCTGTGCGTGCACCGCAAGGGCGCGACCCGCGCGCTGCCGCCCGGCCACGCGGAACTCCCTCCGGGTCTGCGAGAAGCCGGGCAACCGGTGCTCATCCCCGGCTCGATGGGCACCGCTTCCTACGTGCTCGCCGGGGTTTCCGGCGGCGATGCGTTCCACTCGACCTGCCACGGGGCCGGCCGTTTGCAGAGCCGTCACCAGGCCGTTCGCACGACCGATCCACGGCAGCTGCGGCGGGAGCTGGAGCACAACGGCATCGTGGTGCGCGGGAGTTCCGCGCGCGGCCTGGCCGAGGAAGCACCGACCGCCTACAAGGACGTCGATGCGGTGGTGGCCGTGGCCGAGGGTGCCGGGCTGTGCCGGAAGGTGGCCCGGCTGGTGCCGCTGGGCGTGGTGAAGGGGTGAGCGGCGAGTTCCGGTTCCTGCCGCACACCGCCGACATCCGGTTCGAGGCGTGGGGAACCACCCGAGACGAGTGCCTTGAGCAAGCTGCCCGCGCGCTGGTGGATTCCTTCGTCGACAGTTCCGCCGCAGTCCCAGCTCGAACCGCGACTGTCGAACTGGACGGTGGGGATGAGCAGGTGCTGCTCGCCGTGCTGGACGAGATCATCTACCGGCTCGACGCCGAAGGCACCGTCCCCCGGGCTGTCGACGTCCGAACCACACCAGCCGGCATCGCGCTCACGTTGTCTGAAGTGGACACCGACCAGGTGGAGTTCACCGGCGCGACGCCGAAAGCGATCTCCCTGCACGGATTCTCGTTCATCCACGACGACAACGGCTGGCGCTGCACCGTCACCGTGGACGTGTGATCACTGCTCATCCCCGACGAAGCGCAGGTAGCGGGCGGCGGAGCGCTGAACGATCTGATCCGCACCGGTCGGGATCACCGCGTCCCACCAAGCACCGTAGAGCGCCTCGAAGCGGTACTGCTCCAGAATCCCCGCAGCCCGGCGAACCACGCTCGGCCGCTCGGGGATGAGATTCGGGTAGCTGTACATGAAGGCCACGTGCGTGCGGTCCGGGATGACCTGCACGATGTCGCCGCTGAACAACGCACCGTCGCCGCGGTCCCAGTGCAGCACCGTGCCGCCCGCGAAGTGCACGCCGAGGTTGATCAGCGTCAGCCCCGGCGCGAGCTGCTTGGTGGCGCCCTCCCACAGCTGGATCGCCGGGTCGGGGCGACCGATCCACTGCTGGTCGCCGGCGTGCAGGTGCACCGGCACGTCGAAGACGTGGGCCCACTCGACCATCGTGGTGTAGTAGTGCGGGTGGCTGATCGCGATCCCGTCCAGGCCGCCGAGTTCACCGATGGTCTTGATGATCTCGTCGTCCAAGTAGGACACGCAATCCCACAGGAAGTTCCCGGCCTCCGTGCGCAGCAGCAGCGCGCGCTGACCGATGGCGAACCGCGGCTCGCAGCCGATGCCCAGCACCTCGCCCTGCTCGCGGATCAACGCGGCGTGCTCCCCCGCCCGCACGGCCTCCAGGTCGGTCCACTGCTGGCCGTCCAACGGCACGTACTGGCGTTCGTCCTCGCAGATCGGGCAGTCGGATCGCGGCTGGGAGTACTGCATGCCGCAGGTCGCGCAGATCGGCAGCGAAGTCGCTGACATGGCGGTGGGTCCTCTCGCACAAGTCGCAGACCGCCAGCCTAACGTCCGCTCCTCCCCCCGCAACCGTGGAAAATTCGCGGTGCGCACCCACGCCACGTCGGACGTGCACCGCGATTTCATCCGGCCACGTTTGCCGGACGCCGTCGTTAGCATGGCCGTGCGACCCACGCACCGGTCATCCAGCTCGGAAAACCCCAGGAAGCGCCCATGTGCCGCAGCATCAAGACCCTTCGCCCGCCCTACGCCGACGAGGTCACCGAGGGTGACGTCCGCGCGGCGGCGTTGCAGTACGTCCGCAAGATCTCCGGCTTCCGGCAGCCCGCCGCGCACAACGCCGAGGCCTTCGAACAGGCGGTCGACGAGATCGAGCAGGCCACCGCGAAGCTGCTCGCGTCGTTGCAGGTCCGAGGCCAGAGCCGCGCCGGGTGAGCAGCACCTTCAGCGTGTCCTTCTCCACCGCGGGGGCGATCCTGGGCATCACCCGGCAGGGCGTGCACGACCTGGTCAGCCGCGGCAAACTCGATCGCCACCCGGACGGCGGCGTGCGCACCACGTCGATCCGCGCGCGACTTGACCTGATCTCCGGAGACACCAGGTGAACGACGTCCTGATCGATTCCGCGGCTCCGCGGATCACCGCCCGCGCTCGACGTCGAGCACTGGATCGAGCTGACCCGCCGCGGCTGGCAGATCCACGACGGCCGGACGTGGGTGCGGCCAGGCCCGGAACTGCTCGAATCGCTGCGCCAAGCCCCGGAATTCGTCGACGCGCTCCCGGTGTTCGGCAAGCTCAGCAGCCCGTTCCTGCTAGTCCTGGCCACGCAGGTCGCCGGATTCCCGCCTGAGTTCACCGACCTGGTGCAGGCATTGCAGGACGGCCTTCGCCGCGACCTCGCCCGGCTCGTCGCCGAACAGCCCGCATTGGAGGTCCACGAGGTCGACGTCAGCCACGGCATGGTCTTCGAAACGCCCGACGAGATCGCCGAGATCGTCCTGGCGTTCATGCACGACCACCGCTGATCACCATTCCCGAACGCGGCGGCAACTGGCCGAGCACTGGACCGGAGCGGTCGCGGAACGCAGAATCGATCACAGCAACCGACACCGGGAGTTGATCGAGCTTGCATACCGCGACGGCCACGCTGAACGGCATCCAGACGCACTACAGCGCAGGCGGCTCGGGACCAGCCGTGGTGTTCGTGCACGGCCTGGGCCAGGACCACCGCAGCTGGCAGCGCCAGCAGGAAAAGTTCACCGACCGCCGCACCTACGCCTACGACGTGCGCGGCCACGGCGCGAGCACCCTCGGCACCGCCGACGGCACCGCGGCGCAACTGCGCGACGACCTGCTGGCCTTCCTCTCCGAGATCTCGGGGCCAGCGGTGTGCGTGGGCTTCTCGATGGGCGGCACCGTGGTCCTCGCCGCCGCAGCAGAACGCCCCGACCTGGTCACCGGCGCGGTCGTCCTCGGCACGTCGTCGGTGGTGAACCGGGTAGCAGCGGACTTCTTCCGGCAGCGCGCCGAGCAGGCTGCCACGGACCCCGCCGCAGCCCTGCACTCGCTCCGCGAGGACACCGCGGCGATGATCTCGAACTCCACAGTGGACTTGGACGAGCTGGTCGCAGACCGCGCCGCGACGATCGGCGACGGCACCGGCTACGCCAACGCAGCAACGGCGATGGCCGGGCTCCGCGACAACCCGCTGACACCCGACCTGGCGGCGATCAAGTGCCCGGTGACGGTGATCGGCGCGGCCAACGACGCGCTCTGCCCCCGCAAAGCGGCCGACATCCTCCTCGAAGCCCTCCCCCGCTCGACCTACCGGGAAATCCCCGACGCCGGCCACCTGATGAACGTCGACAACCCGAAAGCCACCACAGCCGCCCTCCGCACGGCGCTGGGCTGACCAGGAACGCCCGAGGTGTGGTTGCGGCGAACCGCAACCACACCTCGGGCTACGCCGTCAGGCGTCGACGCTCTCGTCCGCGTCGCGCTTCGAGCGTTGGATGAGCTTGCTCCACAGGGGCCAGGTCAGCAGGAGCGCGATGATCACGTAGATCGTGACCGCCATCGGCGAGTTCACCAGGCCCGTCAGGGATCCGTCGCTGATCTGCAGTGCTCGGCGCATCTGCAGTTCCGCGGCCGGGCCGAGGATGACACCGACGATGGCCGGCAGGACCGGTAGGCCGTAGCGGCGCATCGCGAAGCCGATCGCACCGATGATGAACAGCAACACCAGGTCCAGCGCTTCGCCGCCGACCGCGTAGGCACCGATGCTGGCGAAGAACAGGATTCCCGCGTACAGGTACGGGCGCGGGACCTGCAGCAGCTTCGCCCACACCGGGGCCATCGGCAGGTTGATGACCAGCAGCAGCGCCAGGCCCACGAACATGCTCGCGATCAGCGTCCACACCAGGTCCGTCTCGCGCTGGAACAGCAGCGGTCCGGGCTGGATGCCGTACTGCTGGAACGCCGCCAGCATCACCGCGGCCACCGAGGTCGTCGGCAGGCCCAGGGTGAGCATGGTGACCATCGTGCCCGCCGCGGTGGACGTCGAGGTCGCTTCCGGTCCGGCGACACCCTCGATCGCGCCCTTGCCCCACTCGCCGTTGTTGCGGGTGAGCCGCTTCTCCATCGTGTAGGAAAGGAACGTCGTCATGTCCGCGCCGCCGGCGGGGATCGCGCCGAACGGGAACCCGATCAGCGGTCCGCGCAGCCACGGCTTCCACGCGCGCCGCAGGTCCGCCTTGCCCAGCCAGGGGCGGCCGACCGGGATCGGCTTGTCCTGGGTGTGGCGCAGGTGCGCGGCGACCCACAGCGATTCGCCAACGGCGAACAGACCGACCGCCACGATCACCACGTCGATGCCGTCTGCCAGCTGCAGCGAGCCGAACGTCAACCGGGCCTGGCCGCTCATCTGGTCCAGGCCGACCAGTCCGATGGTCAGGCCGATCAGCAGCGAGGCGAACCCGCGGATCCGCGAACTGCCCAACACGGTTGCGGTCGCAGCGAAGGCCAGCACCATGAACGCGAAGTAGTCCGGGGCACCGATGTTCACCGCGTAGCTGGCGATGACTGGTGCCAGCAGCACCAGCAGGATCAGGCCGATCAGACCGCCGATGAAGTGGCCGATCGCCGCCGCTGCCAGGGCTTGCGCCCCTCGTCCGTTCTTGGCCATCTTGTTGCCTTCGATGGCCACCACCACCGCCGCGCTCTCACCCGGGGTGTTGAGCAGGATCGAGGTGGTCGAGCCGCCGAACATGCCACCGAAGTAGATGCCGGCGAACATGATGAACGCACCGGTGGGGTCGAGCGCGTAGGTCACCGGCAGCAGCAGCGCCACCGCCATCGCCGGGCCGATGCCCGGCAGCACGCCCACGGCGGTGCCGAGCAGCACGCCGATCGCGGCGAACAGCAGGTGTTCTGGGGTCAGCGCGGTGCCGAATCCGGCCAGGAGGTTGGACAGGTCCATCGGTTACAGCACCCCCATCAGCGGGCCGCCGGGCAACGGGACGCCGAGCAGGTTGTTGAACGCGAACCAGGTCACCACCGCGATGCCCGCGGCGATCAGCGGATCGCGCACGAAGTTGCGGCTGCCCAGCGAGTAGGCCGCACCCCAGAACAGGATCGCCGACGACGCCGGGAAGCCGATCACGTTGACCAACGCGGCGTTGAGCAGGAAGAACCCGGACAGCATCAGCAGCGTGCGCCAGTCGGTCGGCGCGTCCAGGTCGACGTCCTCGCCACCTTCGGCCTCGCCGCGGCCGCCGCGCAGCACGTCGCGGACCAGCAGGAGCGCGACCAGCAGGAGCAGCGTGCCGACCACGACCGGCACCGCCTTCGGCCCCACCGGGCCGCGCTGCGCGAAGTCGGTGGGGATGTTGATCGCATCGACCAGCACCAGCACGCCGACCACGAGCAGCAGGGCGCACAGACCCAGCTCGGAGTGCGATTTCCACCAGCTCTGACGCGGCGGTCCGGCCTCCGCACCCTTGGTGTCCACAGTGGAACTCATGCGGCCCCCAGTTCCTTGAGCACCGATGCCACCCGGTCGTTCTCCGCCTTCAGGAAGCCGCCGAACTGGTCACCGGTCTGGAACGCGTCCGCCCAACCGTTGAGCCGCATCGCTTCGCGCCACTGCTCGGAGTCGTGCAGCCTCGAGAACAATCCGATCAGCCGGTCGCGTTCCTTGTCGGTGATGCCCGGTGGCGCAACGACGCCGCGCCAGTTGGTGAAGCTGACGTTCACCCCGGACTCCCGCAGGGTCGGCGCGTCGATGCCCGGCACGCGCTCGGGACTGGTCACCGCCAGCGCCCGCAGCTCGCCCGCGGCGATCTGGTCGCGGGTCTCACCGATCCCGGACACGCCGAAGGCGACCTTGCTGCCCAGCACCGAGGCCATCAGCTCGCCGCCACCGTCGAAGGGCACGTAGTTGACGTCCTTGGCCGGCAGGCCGATCGCCCGCGCGGTCAGCATCGGCGCCAGGTGGTCCGGGCCGCCCGGGGACGAACCGCCGCCCACCGGGACCGCGCCCGGATCGGCCTTCCAGGCCTCGAGCAGCTCACCGATGTTGCGGTACGGCGAGCCCTTGGCCACCACGATGACGTCGGATTCTTCGGTCAGCTTCGCGATCGGCGTGGTGTCCTGCAATGACGCCGGCGAGTGGTTGGTGTACACCGAACCCACCACGCCCAGGCCCATCGACATCACCAGCGCGCCGTTGCCCGCTTCGTTGACCAGCCGGCCCAATCCGACCGTGCCGCCGGCACCGGGCAGGTTGAAGACCTCGGTCGGTCCGTTCAGCCCGGTGTCCTCGATGGCCTTCACCGCGGTCCGCGCCGTGATGTCGTAGCCACCGCCGGGGGTGTTGGGCACCATGACCCGCATGCCGCGGATCTGGGCCCCCGCTGCGTCGTCCCGCCCGGTGCCCGCCAGGGGCGGCACCAGGAACACCAGCAGTGCTGCTCCCAGCACTGCCAGCGCCACTTTCACCTTGCGCATCATCACCTCACCGTGACCCCGATCTCGCAGTGACCGGGTGGTGGGTGATCATCCCGCGCGCGGCGCGTTTCGTCTCGGTTTCGGGTCTATCGGAACTTCTGGAAGTTCTGTAACCCCGACCTCGGTCAGTTCACGCAGGGGATCCCGTCGGCGGTGATGGCGTTGTCGCTCGGCGATTCGGGCGCCTGCCGGGCGAGACCGTCGAGATGGAGGCGAGGCCCGGCGGCGAGGTGCTGGGCACCGGGCCCCTGGTAGTCGCGGCCGAGCACGACGCTGATGCGCCCGCCGCTCAGCGACGGATCTGCTTCGGTCGGCAGGCCGCCGAGGTGTTCGGCGACGAAGCGAGCGGCCTCGTCGTTGCCGGGCGTGAACAGCACGCGCGAGGTGGCGGTTTCTGCGCTGTTGCCCACGTTTCCGACCGGGACGCCCTCGGAGTTCAGCTCATCCTGGACTCGGGAGGCCAGGCCCGTGACGCCCGCGCCGTTGCCCACGTCCACCACGCTGGTGTCCAAGCCGTCGGGCCGCGGCGGTTCGGCGGGCAGCCCCTCGTTGACCCGCTGGATCATCAGCTGCACCTTGCGCGGGTTGACCTTGACCGCCATCCCGTCGTGCGGGGTGTCGTACTCGGGGTCCTCGACCGGGATCGTGTCGAAGCTGATGTTGCCCCCGGCCAGGCCCTGCAGCTGCCCGGCGAAGGAGAGCACGTCCAGCCCCTGGTCGAGCACCACCGACTGCTGCACCGAGTCGAACATGCGGTTCAGCTTGGCCGGGTTGGTCAGGGTTCCGGTGGACAGCATCGACCGCGCCAGCCCGGCCATGAACGCCTGCTGCCGCTGCACCCGGTCCAGGTCGCCGCGCGGCAGGCCGTGCCGCTGCCGGACGAAGGCCAACGCGTCGCCGCCGGAGATCATCTGGTGCCCGGCCGGGAAGTGCGCACCGGAGAACGAGTCGTCCACGGCGTTGTTCAGGCACACCTCGACGCCGCCGATCGCCTGGGTGAGCTGGTAGAAGCCGAGCAGGTTGACCTCGGCGTAGTGGTCGACGTTCACCCCGGTGAGCTGTTCAACGGTGCGCACCAACAACTTTCGGCCCGCGTCGTTGGACCGGCGCTCCAGATCAGCGGGGTCGGTCACGCCCTCGGCCTGCAGCGCGGTGCGCGCCTCGGCCTTGCCCCGACCGTACGCCGAGTTGATCTTGTGCTCGCCGTAGCCGTCCGGGATCGAGACGTAGGAATCGCGGGGCAGCGAGTAGGCGACCGCGCGAGAGCGGTCCTGCGGGATGTGCATCAGGATCAGCGTGTCTGTCAGGCTGGACCCGCTGTCGCCGGTCCGCAGCTCGCGCAGCATCTCCTCCGGCAGCGGGTTGCCCTGCGCGTCCGTGCGACCATCCAGCCCGACCAGCAGGATGTCCACCGCGCCGTCATCGCCCGCGCCCGCAGTCACATCGCTGGTCGACATGCCGCCCTGCAGACGGCCGAACGTCATCCACAGGTAGCCGCTGAACGCGAACACCGCGGTCGAGACCAGCGCGACCGCGACACGAGCACCGGCCCACCATCGACGCCGAGCGGGCCCCGGACGCACCCGAGCGATCGGCATCGTGCGGTCGTCGTGATCGAAACCAGCTCGGTCACCACCGGTCACCGGACCTCTCCCTTACCCCAGTCGAGCAGCCTGGCCGCCGCCGGACGGCCGTGGCCGAGGCTACCGGTCCTGCCCACGAGCAAGTCGATCACGGTTTCGAAAGGCGGCCGACGCATGGGCACCACCCGGAAGTGGGTAAACTGCTCACGGCGCAACCGGAGGCCGCCTGACCTCGATTCCAGGTGGTCGGACAGCGAGGAGTTACTCATGGGTTCGCTCAGTGCCTGGCACTGGCTGATCGTGCTCGCCGCGGTCGTGCTGCTGTTCGGTTCGGCGAAGCTGCCCCAGATGGCCCGCTCGCTCGGCCAGTCGGCGCGCGTGCTCAAGGCCGAGGCGCGGGGCATGAAGGCCGACGAAGAAGCGGCCAAGCCGTCGGCCGTCGAGGGCGACGACAAGCCTAACAACGCCCCCAAGAACTGACCGCGAGCAGACCGGTCAACTCAAAAGCTCCCCTGCCGACCGACGCCGACGGGGGAGCCTTTCGCTGCGCGCCGAAACCAGGTCAGCGCAGGTTCGCTTCCAGCTGGTCGGCCAGCTTGTTCATGATCTTCGCGTAGCTGGCGTAGCTCATCGGCGCGACCGCGTCCCACTCGGCGAAGCGGTTCGCCGCGGCGGCGGGGTGCGCGGCGAAGACCGGGTTCTCCTTCATCTGCTCCGGCTTCATCGACGCCGACCGGGCGTCCCACAGCATGATGTCGCCCGGGTAGGCGTTGGCGTTCTCCCAGGACAGCCGCTCGAAGTAGCCGCCGCCCGTCACGTCGGGGTTCTTCGGCGTGGTGATCGGCAGGCCGAGCTCCTTGACGTAGTAGTCGAGGTCGGGGTTCCGCTCGGGAACCACCACGAAGTACTCCTCCTTGGTGCCGCCGACGGCCAGGATCGTCTTGTTCTCGGCGCGCATCCGCGCCCCGATGTCGCGCAGGCGCTGGGAAGCGGCATCGAACGCGTCCTCGTCGGCCTTCACCTTCGCCGAGTCGACGTCGGAGCCGAGCGCGCGGGCCAGCTCCTTGTACTTGCCGATCGCCTCGGGCAGCGCGATGCCGGACTGCTGCACGCCGAGGGTCGGCACGATCTTCTTGACCGCGTCCTCCTGGTCCTGCACCAGATGCCACAGGCCGGGGTACTCCGCGTACTTGCCGCTGACCAGCAGGTCGGGCTTCAGCGAGGCCACGCGCTCCAGGTTCACCTCGCCGTAGCCGGCACCGGTGACGTCGGTGACCTTGCTCGGGTCGACGCTGCCCGCCTCCGGCTCGGTGGAACCGTCGTCGCGCACCAGCGGGCCGAACGTGCCGGCGATCGGCACGCCGAAGTCGTTCAGCGCACCGGCCGCCGAGACCTGCGCGACGATCCGCTCGGGGCGGTGGTCGACGTTGACGACGGTCCCGCGATCATCGGTGTAGGACCACGCGCCTCCTCCCCGCTCCCCTGGCGCGTTCGAGCCGCACCCTGCCAAAAGGCCCGTTGCCAGCGCTAACGCGGCCGCGGCTCGGATCTTGTGACGCACACCAACCTCCCGAAATCTGTAAGGGTAGGCTAACCTAGCAGCTGATCTCGGGAGGTTTTCGGATGGCAGGCACGCAGACCGCACAGCTCCGGCCGGACTACCGGCTGTTCCCCGTCGACGTGACGCGGGTCCAGCGGCTCGGCCCCAGCTTCGTCCGGATCACCTTCAGCGCCGAATGCCTGCGCCGTTTCGGCGCCGCTGGCGACGACCAGCGGATCAAGCTGGTGCTGCCGCAGCCCGGCCGCACGGTCGCGGACTTCCCGGACGCCCCGGACTGGTACCAGCGGTGGCTGGCGCAGCCCGACGAGATCCGCCCGACGCTGCGCACCTACACGGTCCGCGCCTTCCGCGCCGACACCGCCGAGCTCGACGTCGACTTCGTGCTGCACGGCACCACCGACGGGCACGGCGGACCCGCCTCCAACTGGGCCGCCACCGCTTGCCCCGGCCAGCAGATCGGGCTACTCGGCCCGGACCGCCCCGGCTGCGGACGTCCGTGGGGCTGCGAGTGGGCGCCACCGGAGTCGGCCAGTCACCTGGTGCTGGCCGGTGACGAGACCGCGGTGCCTGCGGTCGCCGCCATCGTCGAGAGCCTGCCCCCGTGCGCCCGCGGCGTCGTCTGCCTCGAGGTGCCCGAGGAGATGGATCGCCAGGACTGGCAGGTTCCCGCCGGGGTCGACGTCCGGTGGTTCGCCCGCTGCACCGGCGCGCCGCACGGCAAGCTGCTGGAGGAAGGCGTCGCCACCGCCCTTGCCGAGCTGTATCCGCAGTCCTCCCCCACGACCCAGTCCTCCCCCGACTCCGCCGAGCTGGACGACATCGACGTGGACACCGAAGCGCTCTGGGAGGTTCCCGCCGAGGACACCGCGCCGAGCCGCCTCTACGGCTGGCTGGCTGGCGAGGCGGGGGTGATCAAGCGGTTGCGCCGGATGCT
The DNA here is from genome assembly GCF_053593195.1 of Saccharopolyspora sp. NPDC002376. Lineage (NCBI taxonomy): Bacteria > Bacillati > Actinomycetota > Actinomycetes > Pseudonocardiales > Pseudonocardiaceae > Saccharopolyspora > Saccharopolyspora sp. NPDC002376. The sequence continues at coordinate 48,899 of NZ_JBSFBZ010000015.1, read as the reverse complement.
GGTCAGCGAGTACGGCATTCCGAAGCAGTCCGTGGCCTTCATGGGCTATTGGCGCGAGGGCCGCAGCTGACCTTTCCGGCCATTCCTGTCGGTACCTCCGATTACTGTTCCAGCGACCGCGCCGGTCTCGCCAACACGACCGGCACCGCCCTAGAGTCGCAACAGGAGCAGCCGAAAGGGGGACGCCATGGGCGCCACCATGGCCGTCGAGGACTTCACCACCGCGGCGGATCCGTACCGGCGCGAGCTGCTCGCGCACTGCTACCGGATGCTCGGTTCGCTCCACGACGCCGAGGACCTGGTGCAGGAGACCTACCTGCGCGCGTGGCGGGCCTACGACCGGTTCGAAGGCCGCTCGTCGCTGCGCACCTGGCTGTACAAGATCGCCACGACCGCCTGCCTGACCGCGTTGGAGAGCCGCAAGCGCCGCCCGCTGCCGACCGGGCTCGGCGGCCCGAGCGAGATCCCCGGTGACGAGCTGGTGGAGCGGCCCGAGATCACCTGGCTGGAGCCGATCCCGGACTCGGCCATCGCCGACGACCCGACCGATCCGGCCACCATAGTCGGCGCTCGGGAGAGCACCCGGCTGGCGTTCATCGCCGCCCTCCAGCACCTGCCCGCCCGGCAGCGTGCGGTGCTGGTCCTGCGCGACGTGCTCAAGTGGAAGGCCTCCGAGGTCGCCGAGGCGATGGGCGTCAGCACGGCAGCCGTCAACAGCATCCTGCAGCGCGCCCGTGCGCAGCTCTCCGAGGTCAAGCCCTCGCAGGACGACACACCCGAGCCGCTGACCGCGGAGCAACAGCTGCTGCTGGACCGCTACGTGACCGCGTTCGAAGCCAAGGACATCTCCGCCATCGTGCAGCTGTTCACCGCTGAAGCGATCTGGGAGATGCCGCCGTTCACCACCTGGGTGCGCGGCGCCGAGCAGATCGGCCGGCTGGTCGACCTCAACTGCCCGGCCAAGTCGGACGACCTGCGGTTGCTGCCCGCACGGGCCAACGGCCAGGCGGCGTTCGGCGTCTACATGCGCGGGCCCGACGACGTTTTCCGGCCGTTCCACCTGCAGGTCTTAGAACTCGACGGCAACGCGGTCCAGCACGCGGTCGCGTTCTTCGACGTCAGCGTGTTCCCCGCATTCGGCCTGCCCGAGACCTACCCGGAACCGCGCGACTAGTCGAGCGGGTGCTCCGCGAGGAAGTCCAGCACCGCGCCGGAGGCTTCCTCGCGCTTCTCCTCGAAGTAGGCGTGCCTGGCCCCTTCCAGGTAGTGCACTTCGGCGCCAGAGATGCGGTTGGCGAGGATCATCGCGTTGTCGACCGGGCTGAACTCGTCGTCGGTGCCGTGCAGCACCAGCGTCGGCGCCGTGACCTGGTCCAACACCGCCCAGCTGTCGTGGCCGTTGCTGGCGCGCAGGTGCGCGCGACGGGCGTGGCCGGACATCGGACCGCCGAGGGTCACGTACGGGCCGGGGTTGTCCCGCAACCATTCCGGGCTGTACATCAGGTCGATCAGGGCCTCGCGGGCAGCTTCCACCGACCGCTGAGCCAACGCGCGAGTGATCTCCGGAGCGGCTTTCAGCCCATGCATACCGCCGACCGAGGTGCAGCCGAGAGCCAGCGCACCAATGCGGTCCGGGTAGTCGATCGCCAGCCACTGGGCGACCTTGCCACCCATCGACGTGCCGTAGACGTGCGCGCGGGCGATACCGAGCTCGTCGAGGACGCTGATCACATCGCTGGCGAAGCGGCAGACGCTGTAGTCAGCATCGGCTGGCTTGTCGCTCTCCCCCGTGCCCAGGTAGTCCAGCACGATCACCTGGTGCTCGGCCTCGAAGTCGGCGTGCACGTTGTCCCACCAGTGGTGGGTGTTGGCCTGCCCGCTGAGCAGCACCAGTGGTTCCCCGCTGCCGTGCGCTTCGTAGTAGATCTCGGCTTGGTCGGCACTTTTCACGAACGGCACGATCGCCATCCTATGGTGTGGCTCGGCTCCGCTGTGCTCTCCCGCCATCGGTGCTCTAATGCCCGGTATGACCGGCTCGGAGCCGATTCGCCTGACCCAGTACGCGCACGGCGGCGGGTGCGCGTGCAAGATTCCGCCGGGTGAGCTGGAAGCGGTGCTGGGTGGTGTGGTGACCGACGTGACCAGCCCGGGTGCGCAGCTGCTGGTCGGTCTGGCCACCGGTGACGACGCGGCCGTGGTGCGCCCGGACGGCGGACCCGGGATCGTGGCCACCACGGACTTCTTCACCCCGGTCGTGGACGATCCACACGACTGGGGACGCATCGCAGCGGCCAACGCGATGTCCGATGTGTACGCGATGGGCGGCACGCCGATCGTCGCGGTGAACCTGCTCAGCTGGCCCCGCGAAGTCCTGCCGTTCGAGCTGGCCGCGGAGGTGTTGCGAGGAGGATGCGAGGTCGCGGCGGCGGCCGGTTGCCACATCGGCGGCGGTCACAGCATCGACGATCCCGAACCCAAGTACGGCTTGGCGGTGACCGGCCTGGTCGATCCAGATCGGTTGCTGCGCAACGACACCGCTCGCCCCGGCCAGCCGCTCTCGCTGACCAAACCCCTGGGCATTGGCGTGCTCAACACCCGTCACAAGCGCACCGGGCAACGCTTCCCACACGCCGTCGAAGCGATGACGACGCTCAACCGGGACGCGGCCGCCGCGGCGCTGCGGGTGGGTGCGGTGTGCGCCACCGACGTCACCGGGTTCGGGCTGCTCGGGCACCTGTTCAAGATGATGCGCGCTTCGGGAACCTCAGCGGAGATCGACGTCGCAGCCGTTCCGTACCTCGACGGGGCCCGCGATGCCGTGCGCGCGGGTTTCGTCAGCGGCGGGACACGGCGGAACCTCGACTGGGTCCGGCCGCACCTCGACGTCGGCCCGGCCTCGGGCGAGGACCAGCTGCTGCTCGCCGACGCGCAGACCTCCGGTGGCCTGCTGGTGGTCGGCGAGGTTCCCGGTGCTGCTGTGATCGGCCGGGTGGTGCCTGCGGGGAGTGCTGTCATCACACTGCGGTGAGGCGCGCCCACATTGTGGGCAGCAGCGGGGTTTCGTTGATGCTGCGGCGATTTCGGTTCTAGCGTTGCAGGTATGGCGCATCCGGTTCAGCCGGTCACCCGGGACCACGTGGCTCTCCTCCGGGCCATCTCCGCCGCCTGTCCGCGGCGCTGACTCCGCGCACCTCTCTTCTTTCATCCACTGTGGACGAATCTGGCCCGCGGTGGTTCACGCCCGCAGGAAGGACGGCCGCCCCGCCCCGGTCACGTCGCGCAGCGTCGCCAAACCGCGCGCGATGGCGTCCGGTGTGCCCACGAAATGCGTGTCCACCCGGCCGAGGAAGCGGCCCGCGAACTCGCCGCCCCGTACGCGCCATGGGGCACAGCGTCCGCGCCGTCGGCGACCAGTTCCCGCTGCTCGTCGGTCCACTGGAACGCGGTGGGTGGCCTCCGCCGGGGTGGAGAACGGGATCGCAACCCACGACCACATCGACCGGGCGCGCTCCTACGAGCTCCTGGCCAAGGCGTGGCAGGAGGTCTAGCCGCGTCCGATGAACGGCATCGCGGTGGCGGTGATGGTCAGGAACTGGACGTTCGCCGACAACGGCAGTCCGGCCATGTAGAGCACGGCTTCGGCAACATGCCGCGCATCGAAGGTCGGTTCGGGGCGAGTGGTGCCGTCAGCCTGGGCTGCTCCAGTGGCGATGCCCGCAGTCATGTCGGTGGCGGCGTTGCCGATGTCGATCTGCCCGCAGGCGATGTCGTAGGGACGGCCGTCCAGCGAGATCGACTTGGTCAGGCCGGTGATGGCGTGCTTGGTCGCGGTGTAGGCGACGCTGCGCGGCCGCGGGCTGTGCGCGGAGATCGACCCGTTGTTGATGATCCGCCCGCCCTGCGGCTGCTGCTCCTTCATGATGCGAAAGGCGTGCTGGGCGCAGAGGAACGAGCCGGTCAGGTTGATCTGCACGACGTCCTGCCAGTCCGCGTGCGACAGCTCGCCGACGGATCCAGCAGGGCCGAAGGTGCCCGCGTTGTTGACCAGCAGGTCAACACGCCCCCACTGCTCGCGCACCCCGTCGAACAGCGCAGCGACCGACTCGGGATCACTGACGTCAGTGGGCACAGCGAGCGCCGCCGGGGATCCTTGCGCGGTTTCCTGCAGCGGTTCGAGGCGTCGCCCGGCCAGTGCCACCCGGTAACCAGCATCGAGCAATGCTCGCGCGATCTCCCGGCCGACACCGGATCCGGCACCGGTCACCACCGCGACTCGCTCGTCGGTCATCTGCCCTCCCGTTGTGGATGTCGACGGCCCGCCCATTGATACCTGAGCGGGCCGTCAACTCGCGGGTCAGGCCCCGGCTTCGCGCAGCAGGATGTCGACTGCCGCGTCGTTGCGCTGGGTTTCCCGCTCGATCACCTCGTCGGGTGGGTAGAAGCCATCGATGCCGCCGCTGGAGGGGTACATCTCGAAGGTGAAGGAGAGGATCTTGTGCTTGCCCCACATCCAGTCGTTGACGCTGCCGTCGGTGACGTAGAGGTCGCTCGACTGCTCCGGGGTGTAGCCGTTGGTCTGGGCCATCTCGGTGCCGACCCGCACGAACCGGTCGTACTCCTGCTGCGTCATGCCCTCGGCGGTGTCGGCGTCGGTGTAGCCGTAGGGCCAGAGCACGAGTTCTGAGAAGGTGTGGAAATCGATGTGCGCCTTGATCTGCTGGACGCCGTCGACCACGCGGGAGTCGACGAACCGGGCGAGCTCGCTGGCTTCAGGTGCGGACAAGGGCGCGCTGCCGTGGTAGGTCTCGGAGTTCGGGTCGTCGCTGGAGCCGCCGCAGCAGCCCCACTGGTAGTCCCAGTTGCGGTTGGTGTCGGTGCCGGTGTCCTGCCGGTTCTTCCGCCAGCCCTGGTATTCCCCGGATTCGACGTCGTAGATGGAGCCGTCCGGGTTGGCGACCGGCACGATCCAGATCTCGCGGCTGTCGACGATCTCCTTGATGGCCGGATCGGAGGCGTACCCGTCGGTGAACCGGTTGATGATGCGGAGGCACATCTCGGTGGTCAGGTGCTCCCGCGCGTGCTGGTTGCAGCTGAACAAGACCTCGGGCTCGGCCTCATCCTCCGCGACGTTCCCGCTGATCTTCAGCATCGGGATGTCGTGACCCTCGAAGGACCTGCCGACGCTGGACTTCGCCGCGATGTCACCGTGCTCGGCGACGGCCTGGTCCAGGACTTGGTTGACCTCGTCGAAGTCGTGGTAGCCCTGGTCGTCCGGCGGGAAGGCCGCGGTGCCGGGACCGGCCTGCCGACCGAGGTTGAGCTGGTCGAGCGCGCTGATGACGTCCTGCTGCTTCTGGAGCGCAAACCCGCCGGCCCGGAGCCGCTCGGCCTGTTCGGGGGTCGCCTCGACGGTGGCCGAGTTCCCGGCGACGGACAGGATCTGCGCGCCGATGCGGTTGATCTCGGTCCTGCTGCGGCTGTCGGTGTCCGGCACGGTGTAAACCGCGGTGCCACCGGCGTTGGCCGCTGGAGTGGCGACCAGGTCGTCGGGAGCGGCCGAAACGCCCGTTTGAGCTGCGGGAATCAGCAGAAGGCAGGCAGCTGCCGCGATTGTGGCCGCGGTGCGCCGTGAACTGAACATCGGACCTCCGATCGATCAGCGGTCGTGGGCCCCGAATCTTGTTGAACCCGCGAACGCCCGCCACCAGCGAAAGTGGCATTTCCGACAACTACCAATTCCCACTTGCTCGTGGATAAACCGGGAAAACGCGACAGCGGAATCAGGGCATCACAGGGCACCCTCCGAGCCCCTGGGCACAGGGATGAGATCCCGGAGGGTGTCGCAATAGGCGGCGGGCAATGCCTTGCCACCTGGTCTGGGTTTTCGAGTCACGTCCACACTGGACGGTGGCGTGAACACCGGACGCCCATCGCGGATGGCGACGCCCCACTGCCGCCCGTGGATGACGCGGTGGTGGTGCGCAGGTCATGACCATGTTGCCGATGTCGGTAGGACCGCCATCGACCCAATGCACGATTTGATGCGCTTGCGGTGTCCCGAGCGGTCGATCGCAGCTGGGGAAGGCGCACGCACCATCGCGTTGTAGCAGTGCTGCACGGATGTGCGGCGGCGTGGTCCGCTGCGAGGCCCCGACGTCCAGCGGAAGGCTGTCGCCACCGAGCATGACGGGCAGAACCTCACAGTCACATGCGATGCGACGAACGTTCTCGGCGCTGATCGACTGCTCCGTCGTAGCCAACGTGCCGGGCATGCCTTCCTCGCCGAGCAGGATTCCCCGCTTGAGGTCGTCGAAGTCGATCGTGACGGCCATGTGCGGTGATGCACCCGCGCGTACTCGGGCATGCTGCGCACGCACCGCGAAACCACGAGCGCGTGCTCCACCCCGATCGCACCCTCGGCCATAGCCGCGGCCGTAGCGGGCAAATCCGCAGGAAGCTTCTCCACGCGAAAACTGGTCTGCTGCGCCACATCACGCGCCCCCACGACTCCGGAGGCCCCAGCCGGGCCCGCAACCACATCGATCAAAGGCGCCATACATCAATGATCTCAACTGTCGAGCAGATTTTCGACAGAATACAGGTCGCCCGATGCGATGATCATCGCTGAAATCTGTTCACAAAATCCCTGCACGGCAAGGACTTTCACATCCAACTCCAGCAGAAACCGAAACCGGCACTCCTGCCGTATCCGTGGGGTCGGCGGACGTCACCACCGCACGATCAGCGGTGATACAGCGCGGACACTAGCGAGCGCTGTCCTCCACCCACCACCCGAAAACCGCAGACCCAAAGGCCCTACCGACGACCCGCCCGACCCGCTCATCCGAAGACAGAACGAAGTCATACCCCCCGATCCGCCCACCACGAACCCCAACCCGATCCACAGCAGGCCGCATCCCAGGAGCCGAAGCAACAACGGTCACGTACCGCCCAGGCAGGTCATGAACCTCGTACGCCCCACCCCCGCCAGCCACAAGATGCGCCAACTGAACCCCATTGGCATCAGTCACGGCCACAACAGCCCCACCCCGACTGACTGTTAGCGAGGCTAACCTGGAGGCAGCGCTGGCCAGCGGGCTGGCGCAGCGGCTCGGCCGCGACCGCGAGGACCTCTACATCCAACTTCTGGCCAGCACCGCCATCACGGCGATGCGCACCTCCATCCAGTCCTGGCACCAGGCGGGTCCGGACGTCGACCCGCACGAGTTCCTGGACCAGGCGTTCGACCTGCTCGGCCGCGGGATGCCACCCGACTGACCCGGCCGTGTCACAGCGAAAGGAGCACGATGTCCGACCCCGCGAAGCTGCCCACCGACCCTGATGCGGCCCGCCGCCTCGTCGCCACCCGGCTGGACCAGTTCCCCACCACCGACATTCCGCTGCAGAACCGCCGACCGGCAGCGGTGGCCGTCTCGCTGGCCAGCGAGAACGGCGATCTCGGCGTCTGGGTAACCCGACGGGCCTCGACGCTGCGCGCGCACGCGGGCCAGTTCGCGTTACCCGGAGGCCGGGTGGACCCGGGCGAGAACGCGATCCAGGCGGCGCTGCGCGAGATGCGAGAAGAGCTCGGCGTGTCCGCGGACGAACATGACGTGCTCGGCCGGTTGGACGACTACGCGACCCGCTCGGGCTACGTGATCACGCCGATCGTCGTGTGGATCGGCGAGGCTCCGCAACTGGCGCCCAACCCCGACGAGGTGGCCGGGGTCGACCTGGTGCCGCTGACAGACCTGGACGTCCCGCCCCGGTTCGTGCAGATCGCCGAATCAGACCGCCCGGTGATCCAGCTGCCACTGCTGGACACGCTCATCCACGCGCCGACGGCCGCCGTGCTGCACCAGTTCCGCGAGGTCGTGCTGCACGACCGGCACACCAGGGTGGCCGATCTGGAGCAGCCGCTGTTCGCCTGGCGCTGACCGCACGGGCGTAGCCTGGACCTGGAGGGAGATCCGGGAGCTTCCATGCGGCGCGAGTTGCTGCGCGCGTTGTTCGCCGCAGCGCTGATTGTGCTCGCGGTGCTCGGCGGAGTTGCGTGCAACCCGTTCCAGCCACCGCGTGCCGGGATTCCCGCGCCACCACCGGGCGGCGCACCAGCAGCCCCTTCCGCACCGGTGCTCGCGGTGAAGATCGACAACGTGCCGGAAGCCCGGCCGCCGGTGGGCATCGGCGCCGCGAACCTCGTCTACGTCGAACCGGTCGAGGGCGGCTACAGCCGCTTGCTGGGGATCTTCGCCGGCCAGCTACCGCCCCTGATCGGTCCGGTCCGCAGCGCACGGGAGACAGATGCCGAGCTGCTCCCCCAGTTCGGCCACCCGACCTTGGCCTTCTCCGGCGCAGCGCCCGAACTGCTCCCGCAGATCGACGCGGCTCCGCTGACCGATGCCTCCGATGCCAACTACCCCGACGCCTACTCCCGAGACGACACGCGCCCGGTCCCGCACAACCTGTTCCTGGACCCGGCCAAGCTCCCGCCAGGCGCGGACTGGCCCGCCCAGAACCGGCCGACCGTCGGCCCCGCACCCGCTGGCGGCACGCCGACCGACCACTACGAGGTCCAGTTCCCCGCGGCCACCGTGGCGTTCTACTGGGACCCGCCGACCCAGCGGTGGCAGGTGTCGATGGACGGCGCGCCCTACTCCGCGGTCGACACCGGCCGTGTCAGCGCACCGACCGTGGTGATCCAGCGGGTGCAGGAACGCCAATCCGCCATCCACGACGCAGCGGGCAACCCGTCCCCGATCGCCGAGACCGTCGGCAGCGGTCCGGTCGTGATGCTGCGCGACGGGCGGGCCTTCGACGGCACCTGGTCCCGCACGGCGCCGGACGCCGCAAACACCTACACCGGCCCGTCGGGCGAGCCACTTCCGGTCGGGTTCGGGCAGGTGTGGATCGTGCTCAGCCCGTGAAGGAGGCGGCGTGGCGCTGGTCAGGTTGTTCCTGTGCGGCGACGTGATGCCCGGTCGCGGGGTGGACCAGATCCTGCCGCACCCCGGCGACCCGGACCTGCACGAGCTCTACCTGCACGACGCGCGCAGCTACGTCGCGGCCGCCGAAGCCCTCAATGGCCCCATCCGCAGCCCGGTCGGCTTCGCCTGGCCGTGGGGCAGCGCGCTGCGGGCCATCGACGAAGCCGCCCCGGACGTGCGGGTGATCAACCTCGAGTCCAGCATCACCCGCGACGACCACTTCGCCGCCCGCAAGGGCGTGCACTACCGGATGAACCCGGCCAACGTGGACTGCCTGCGCGCGGGCCACCCGGACGTGTGCAGCCTGGCGAACAACCACGTGCTGGACTTCGGCCGCCGAGGCCTGACCGACACGCTCGACGCCCTGTCCCGAGCCGGGTTGCGCTGGGTCGGCGCCGGCCGCGATGTCACCGAAGCGCACCGTCCAGCGCTGATCGGCACGCCGCACGGCCGGGTCGCGGTGTTCGGCTGCGGCGCTGCCTCCAGCGGAATCCCAGGCGGTTGGGCGGCGACCGCACAGCGTTCAGGCATCAACTACCTACCGGACCTCTCCGACCGGCGGGCCGCCGAACTCACCGCGGAGATCCGCGAACGCACCAGGCCCGGCGACATCGTGGTGGTCTCGCTGCACTGGGGCACCAACTGGCAGTACCACGTGGACGCGGACCAGATCCGCTTCGCGCACCGCCTGATCGACGGCGGGGTGCACGTGGTGCACGGCCATTCCTCCCACCACCCGCGCCCTATCGAGATCTACCGCGGTCGACTGATCCTCTACGGCTGCGGCGACTTCATCGACGACTACGAGGGAATCCCCGGCTACGAGAACTACCGGGACGACCTCCGCCTGCTGTTCTTCGCCGCCCTGGCCCCCTCCGGCGACCTGGCCGAACTACGAATGCTGCCAATGCAGTCCAGACGAATGCGCCTGCACCCGGCCTCAGCACCCGACACCGAATGGCTCCGCGAAACCCTGACCACCATCAGCGCCGATTTCGGCACCACTGTCTCCGTCTCCGCCGGGGCACTCCTCGCCCATCACCAGTAAGTCCGAAGTGGACCGTCCCATCGGGGCCCGTGGCCCGAGGTAGAACGGAACCATGCGCGCGATCGTCCTCGGCTCAACCGACGCAGGCTCCACCTGGCTGGAACGACACGACGTCGAGCCCCCGGAACCAGACGAGAACGAGGTCGTCGTCGAAGTCCGCGCTACCGCGCTGAACCACGCCGACCTCGACGAACTGGCCGGCACATACGCCTCGGACCAGCGCCGCCATGACCGCCCGCACGTCGTCGGTTCGGACCTCGCCGGAATCGTCACCTCGGTCGGCAGCGCGGTGTCCGGAGTGCGCCCCGGTGATCGCGTGATGGCGATGGTCGACGGCGCCTTCGCCGACCAAGTCGCGTTCGACCACCGACTCGCGCTCCCCGTCCCCGACGCACTCGACTGGCCGGCCGCCGCAGCACTGCCCTCAGCGCTGATGACGGAGTACGACGCACTGCTCAACCAGGGACAGCTCGCGCCAGGCCAAAGCGTGCTGATCACGGCAGCGACTTCCGGCGTCGGACTGATCGCGCTGGACATCGCACAGTGGGCGGGAGCCGACCAGATCTTCGCGACGACCACGAGCCCGCAGAAGGAACTCCTGCTCACCGCACGCGGCGCACGAGCGGTCAACACCCGCAGCGAAGATCTCGCCGAAACCGTGCTCGCGGCCACCGACGGCCGAGGGGTCGATCTCGTCATCGACCACGTCGGCGGCGCCCTCCTCGACGCTTGCATCGCGGCCACCCGCATCGGCGGCACAGTCGTGCAGGTCGGCAGGGCGAGCGGCCCGGTGTCGACGATCGACGTGGACCGCCTCGCCTACCGCCGCGTGCACCTGATCGGCACCACCTTCCGAACCCGCGGCACCGACGCCCGGGCCAACATCGCCGAAGCGATCCGCACCCACCTCCTCCCCGCGGTGGCAGACCACCGAATCCGCGCGCACGTGCACGAAGTCCTACCGCTGGCACAGGCCGACCGGGCCCGCGCGGAACTGGCAGCTCCCGGCTCAGCAGGCAAGGTCGTCCTCGACTTCCGCTGACCAACCCCCAGAAGGACGTATCGAAATCACCGGACGTGACCCCTCGGCGGCTCATCGAGTGATCTTGCTCGACACAGGCCAGTCAGGCGAGATCACGCATTAGACACACGGATGTGAACGAGGCCAACCAGTCCCGCGCAGCACGAGGTTTCCGGTCCCACATTTCCACCCGAGCCTGGTCAACCCTGGTTCAGCAGGGCCTCAGAGCAAAGCATCGGGCTGGGGATCGTTTGCTGGACCAAGGCGCTCCAGGCGGCTGGGTTCTGTTATGCCTTTCCGGACGGGTGAAGGTGGTCTACGCCGAGCCTGACGGCCGCGAAATCACGCTCGCTGTCCGCGGTCCTGGCGACGTGATCGGCGAGTTCTCCAGCCGCGACGGACTGCCCAGGTCAGCCACTGTTCAAGCCATCGAACCGGGTATCACGTCCAAGCTCTCCGATGCCCGATTCATCGAACTCGTCGAGGGGCTGGGGCTGAAGGACCAACTGGACGGGTACATCATGGGCAAGGTGCGGGCCACCGCATCCCATGCTTGGCAACTGGCCCACCACACAACGACGACGCGTCTAGCAGATCTGCTCACCACGTTGATTGAAGCCGCAGGCCCTGACCACCCGGCTCCCACCACGATCGCCATGCCCCAGGAAGAGCTGGCCGCCACGCTCGGCCTAGCACGATCAGCGATCACGCCGGTCTTGGCCAAGTGGAAGTCCTCCGGCCTGATCCGGATTTCACGCGGCATGCTCCACGTCGCCGACCCCCGCTCGCTGCTGACATTCCGCAGCGCCGCTGTGTCCACATCTGGACAGAACTCGGCGCGGTGACCGGGCAACCTCCTTCCCGTCCAACGAACACGACTGCGGAGGTAAAACCGGTGGACGACCAGTCCCGAGAGATCAGCCGCCCCATCGGCGAGTACATCGGCATCCTGGCTGTCGACGTGCACGGATTCAGCAAGCACAACAGCGCGCAGCAACAGGCCATCGTGCAGGTCTTGGCGGAAGTCCTGCAGCAGGCCGCGATCCGCACAGGGCTGCGGGATGGCTGGGACGACCACTTCCGCGCGTACCGCGGCGACGGCTACCTCATGAGCGTTCGACTTGAACTGGTCGCCGTAGTCGTCGACAAGTTCTTCGATGCACTTCAGGCCGAGCTGCGCCGCCGAGCAGCGTCACTCCGCGCCGACAACATCACACTCAGGTTGCGAGCAAGTTTGCACTTGGGGCCTGTTCAAGCGTTCAACACACTGCTCGCCGATTCCCCGAGCGGCACGAACATGGTCGATGTGGGCCGCATGGTCGACGCGAAACCGGTCAAGGCACTACTCGACAACTCCGACTCCACGGTGACGCACGTGGCGTCGGTGATCTCGGGCTCGGTATTGGAACAAGTCGTGAAGGCCGGTCACACCGCTCGGCAGCCGAGCGAATTCGTGCAGGCACCGCTGACTGTCGACGCCAAGGAGTACTCGGGGCTGGGATACCTGCGCGTGCCTGCGCCCTCCGGCGAGCTGCTGCGTTCTGGGCTGCTATTCGGCCAGCCTGAGCCAATCCCGGATGACGAAGCTGCACCGAATCCCAGCAGCACTCATGTTCAGAACAACATGCAAGGAGTCGCGGACAACGTCGTCCAGACTGGTGAGATGCGCGACTTCACGAACGACTCCGCACAGAGCTACGGCGGTATCGCGGTGCGCGGCGACAACAACACCACCGCTGGTCGCGGCATCGACCAGTCCCAGAACAAGCAGGAGTTCTCGGGGAACTTCCACACGCAGGGCGACTCCAATTTCGGGCAATCCAGCGGCCGACGCGTTGACATCGACGACACTGCAGAGAAGCGGTGAGCGCCTTGGACTACAACGTTGACGACTTCGGCATCCTCGAACCGCCGGGTTCCACCAAGTCCGAGCCATCGCCGAACATTGATCGGGACGAAGCGCCAGCACCCCAGTCCGAGGCGGAGCCGACCGCCGATCTGAGCGAAGGACCTCCACTCCAGCCTGGAGTGGAGGCGGATGCGACCGCCCCTCAACCCACCAACTCTGTGGCAGGTAGCGGCAACATCACCGCACAAGGGGACATCGACCAGTCGTCCCTCTACTTGAACATCATCGGCGACGAGATCGCTGAAGCGGTCCTTGCGACCGCGCGTGCCCAGCAGCGACTCGGGCGCGGCTTGCAGGACGAGGAAGCACTTGAACAGCTGTCCATTCAGTATCAGCCGCCTCCGGGGCTCCTTGGTGACGCGCCCGGAACCGCGTTCCAAATCCTGCGCGACCGACGCGTCTTGATGATCACTGCCACGGAACGCGAAGGCGGCCAGTTCGCCGCCGCCCTGCAACTGGGATACGGGTTGCAGAAGAACCACGCAGGACTCGTGGTCCGTGAGGAGCTGTTCGAGCAGAAGGTTGGGTTGCAGACTAAATCACTGCTGGTAAAGCATGAGCCCGCCGTCGTACTCGTCGATCTGCGCTGGGCCGGTGAAGAAGACCTCGAGAACGTTCGCCACGACTTGGCGAGATTCACCAAAGAACTCGACGAACCCTATCAGAGTTACCTCATCCTGATCGTTCCGCAGGAGCAGGCACGCAGATTCGAAGACAGGCTTCCGGGCCGGATGCATTGGCTGAAGAAACCGTCCGCTATCGAGGTTTTCGCCAAATACGCTGCCGTTCCGAACCTGATGGAGCTCGGCGAAGGGGCCGCCAAGGAAGCCCTGGACGCCATGTGGCCACCGCAGATCAAAGAAATTGCCGAAGCCGTGGCTGATCGTCATGCCAGCGGCGAAGATCCCTGGACAGCACTGCAAGCTGCTCTCGATGCGCGGTCGGAGGCCCAGGCCCCCAAGCTGCGCGAGAAGATCATTCGACACCAAGAGCAAGGAAACACCGAATGGATTGCGCTGCTCCTGGCGGCAAGCCTGCTGGAGGAAGCGCCTGCCCAGCACATCGTGGCAGCATCCGACGAGCTCTTGACGCACAGCAAGGTCGAACGGCCCGAGTTAATCCCCTTGCTCAGGCCAAGTCCGCACACCAGATTGATGCATTTCGCGGACGACGAGTTTGACCTGGATACACGCACGTTCCAGCCGCGCGGATCCGGCCCTCAAGTGCTGCAACACATCTGGCGAGAACATCACGACCTCCGGACCACGCTGCTGGACTGGATCGGTGCTCTACCTCGCCAGATCCGTGACCTGCAACAAGCAGAGTTGGAACAGGTAGCGGACCGCGCTGCCGAGCTTGCTGCCCAAGGCGGTTATCGCATCGCTGTCCTGCTCGCAGATTCCTGGGCCAGGACCAGTGGTGGAAAGCCGGATGCCTACCGTCGATCGATCGCGGTGCGGCTGTTGACCACGACTGCCACGGACCTGTCGTTGGGCAAGCCCATCCGGCAGAAGCTCTGGGAGTGGTCCCGCGAACCCAACACGGACCGCCAGCTATTGACCGCAGAGGTCTGCGCTGGGATTGGGCAAGCGTTTCCACGCGTCGCGCTGACCAGGCTCAAGCACCTGGCCAACGCCGAGAGCGACATGGTGCGCAAGGCAGTTCAGACGGCCATCGAGCAGATCGGAGCCGAGCTCGGCGCATCAACATTCCTGCGCTACCTGGCGGACTGGTTCGACGACGCCACGCCGGCCCGGTTACTGCTAGTAGCCAAGAGCGTCGCGGCCGTCCTCAAGGACCGGCCCCTGGACGTCGACGCAGATGCAGCGGCAGCGTTCTGGCAGCGAGCCCTGGAGACCATGCCGCCGGACAACTTGCGACCGGTGGCCGAGAGCTGGCTGAGCACCGCAGCCAAGGCCTCGCCCGAGCAGCGCGATGTCCTGGTGGAGCCGCTGGTCACGGCCACTGGACATGACTCCCGTCGCATCGCTCAACTGCAGTACGCCAGCCGATTCGGTCGAACGCACTTGGATCTCAGCTCTCTGGATGAGGATCTGTCCGACGTCGTCAATCAGCTGTGGACGCGACTGGACGAGGTTGACCCGGTCCGGCTGTAGAACGCCGATCGCCGGTTGAGAGGAGGCAATAGGCCATGAACCACCGTCGGCAAGCTTGGACGATGCGCAAGCGGTTGGTCACCGATGCCCACACCGGTCCAGCCGGTCGACCGCATTTGGTCGCCTTGCCCAGCACCGACCCGTCACTTCGGTTCGAAGCCAAGCTGTTCGTGGAGTGCCGATGGACGGGAGCTGGCGCTGCTCCACCGTCCGCGTGGGACATCGCTGCGGAAGGAGTCTCCCAGCGAGCCGAAAAGCTCAGCCGGGACCACTCGCTGACCCAACTCCAGCGAGTACACGGAAAGCTGGCGATCGCACTGCTGCACTGGGAGGAAGTGGAGAAGACCGAGATCTCCGCTCGGGCTCATTGCGCGTCCGTGACCGCAGACCCTGAACTCGTCTCCGAAGTGGAAACGCGAGAGGAGGCGGCGCGTCGACAGATCGTGATCTCGTGGCAGCACGAACAGCGGGAGCACACTGCGGCGCGACTCCGCCCGTTGATCGTCGATCCGCTTCGGGCCACAGCATGGTGGTTCGCAGACAACCAGGACAAGATCGACAAGTTATCCGAGGTCGCGAAGGAGTTCCAGGATTTGCAGGCCCGATTGGGGCGCGCCGTTGACGAGGATTCGACCGGTCTTCTGGTGGACGAATTCCTGACCGCCGTTGACGTCCCGGAGCAGGAACGTCTGCTAATGCAGCTGCAGAGGGTGTTCGTCGACCGCGGCCGCGACGACCTCGCCCGACGTATCAACCTGACATCCCGGAACGCTGCCGAGGTACCCGGTTCGAACTGAATCCGTGCCGGGTCGCGAGCTGCACTCGCGGCCCGGCATTCAGCCCAGGTGGGGCGTGGTGATCGCGCGGTTGTGGGGCTTTCTCGGTTAGGGTGATCTTTCTCAGCACCGTGGGAGGGGATGCGCACCGATGCCCAAGTTCAGCTGGCACACCTGTCCCGTGCCCGAGGGCCTGCCGGTGCGGCAGGTGTACGGGTTCCTCTTCGTCCCCGACGGCCGGGTGCTGCTGCGGTTGGATGGCAGGAAGCACACCCTGCCCGGTGGGCGGCCCGAGCCCGGCGAGGTCGAGTATTCCGACATCTTGCGGCGGGAGACCATGGAAGAGGTCACCCTCGACATAGACGAGCCTCACTACCTGGGATATCAGTGCGTGGACGACGGGATTTCGCCGTACGCGCAGGTGCGGATGGCCGCCGTGATCAGCCGGGTGCACCCGCCGGCGCCCGATCCGGACAGCGGCCGAACGTATCGGCGGCTCCTGGTGCATCCAGGCAAGGCCGGTGACCTGCTGTCCTGGGGCGAGACCGGGTATCTGCAGGCGAGCGCCGCCGCGGAGGCCGCGATCGGCGTGTTCGGGCTCCCCGCTGACGGGTTGCCCGACACCGGCGAACTCTGACGCACCGAACGTAAGCAGCTCGACGAACGCACCCGCGACCGGACATCGGCGCGGGTGCTTTCGTCTGCCCTCGAAGCGGGGAAATCCTTGACCCGGCTCGCCGCGTGCGCATATCGTTCGCATAAAGCACACTTGTTCACTATGCGCACAGACGAGGAGTGGTCGGGGTGGCACGCATCCTGCAGCTCGACGAGGCGATCGCGGAGCTCGTCCACGACGGCGACTCGATCGCCCTGGAGGGCTTCACGCACCTGATCCCGGTCGCCGCCGGGCACGAGATCATCCGGCAGGGCCGACGCGATCTCACCCTGATCCGGATGACCCCCGACATCGTGTACGACCAGCTCATCGGCGCCGGGTGCGCGCGCAAGCTGGTCTTCTCGTGGGGCGGCAACCCGGGCGTCGGCTCGCTGCACCGGTTCCGCGACGCCATCCAGAACTCCTGGCCGGTTCCGCTGGAGATCGAGGAGCACAGCCACGCCGGGATGGCCAACCGCTACGCCGCCGGCGCCTCCGGGCTGCCCTTCGCCGTGCTGCGCGGCTACCGCGGCACCGATCTGCCCGCGCAGACCGACACGATCAAGCCGATCGAGTGCCCGTTCACCGGGGAGCAGCTGACCGCCGTGCCGGCGCTCAACCCGGACGTCGGCATCATCCACGCGCAGCAGGCCGACCGGGCCGGCAACGTGCAGATGTGGGGCATCACCGGTGTGCAGAAGGAGACCGTGCTTGCCTCGAAGCGCTCGCTGGTCACCGTCGAGGAGATCGTCGACGAGCTGACCCCGCGCCCCGGCGCAGTGGTGTTGCCGCAGTGGGTGGTCACCGCCGTCGCCGAGGCCCCGGGTGGCGCGCACCCGTCCTACGCGCAGGGCTATTACGAGCGCGACAACGCCTACTACCAGCAGTGGGATCCGATCGGCCGGGACCGGGAGAAGTTCGCGAACTGGCTGGAGACCGAGGTCCAGTGCGAGAGGAGCGGTCGATGACCACCGAATACACCGCTGACGAGATGATGACCGTCGGTGCGGCCCGGTCGCTGCGCGACGGTGCGGCCTGCTTCGTCGGCATCGGCCTGCCCAGCACCGCCGCCAACCTCGCGCGGCGCACGCACGCGCCGGACCTGGTGCTGATCTACGAGTCCGGCACGGTGGGCGCCAAGCCCGACCGGCTGCCGCTGTCCATCGGCGACGGCGTGCTGGCCGACACCGCGGACTCGGTGATCAGCGTGCCGGAAATCTTCAACTACTGGTTGCAGCCCGGCCGCATCGACGTCGGTTTCCTCGGTGGCGCGCAGGTGGACCGGTTCGGCAACATCAACACCACCGTGATCGGTGGCGACTACGCCGACCCCAAGGTCCGGCTCCCCGGTGCCGGCGGTGCGCCGGAGATCGCCGCGTCCTGCCAGGAGGTGCTCATCGTGATGCGGATGAGCCCGCGCGCCTTCGTCGACGAGCTCGACTTCGTCACCTCCGTCGGCTTCGGCACCGGCAAGGGCGACCGGGAAGCGCTCGGGCTGCGCGGTCGGGGCCCGGTCAAGGTGATCACCGACCTGGGCGTGCTGGAACCCGACCCGGAGACCTGCGAGCTCACCCTCACCCAGCTCAGCCCGGGTGCGACGGTCGAGCAGGCACAGGCCGCCGTCGGGTGGCCGTTGAAGGCCGTCGAGCAGCCCACCGAGCTGGCGCCGCCGAGCGAGACCGAGCTGGCGGTGCTGCGGGAGCTGAAGGCCACCGTCGAAGGCGCGAAGTGAGCGGCGTCGGCCGCTCGGAGTACGAGGAGCTGCGATGACCACTTACGAAAGCCGGTCGCCAGCCGGGCTGGCGCTGCCCAGCTACGGGCACGACGAGCAATCCCACCCGGCGCTGGACACCCCCGAGTACCGCTCGTCGGCGCTGCGCCACCCCAAGCAGCCGCTGCAGTACCTGCCGCACTACCTCACCGAGATCACCGGTCCGCTGCTGGGCCAGGACCGCTGCGCGGAGCACGACCACGACCTGACGGTCCAGCACGACGGGGAGCCGTTGGGCGAGCGGATCATCGTCAGCGGCCGGGTGCTGGACTCCGACGGCAAGCCGGTTCCCAACACGCTGGTGGAGATCTGGCAGGCCAACTCCGCAGGCCGCTACCTGCACCAGGGCGACCGACACCCGGCGCCGCTGGACCCGAACTTCTCCGGGACCGGCCGGTGCATGACCGACGCCGAGGGCAACTACCGGTTCATCACCATCAAGCCCGGCGCCTACCCGTGGCGCAACCACGACAACGCCTGGCGCCCGGCGCACATCCACTTCTCGCTGTTCGGGCAGGCGTTCACCCAGCGGCTGATCACCCAGATGTACTTCCCGGGCGACCCGCTGTTCTACCAGGACCCGATCTTCAACTCGGTGCGCGACGAGCAGGCGCGCGAGCGGATGATCTCCCGCTTCGACCTGGACACGACGGTGCCGGAGTGGGCGCTGAGCTACAAGTGGGACGTCGTGCTGCGCGGATCGCAGGCGACCGTGTTCGAGGACGAGGAAGAGGAGGACGACGACTGATGGGTGCTTCGACTCCCCCGGCCACGACGCCGTCCCAGACCGTCGGCCCGTTCTACGCCCTGCCCGGCGGGATCCTGTGGGCCGACGGCCCCGAGGTCGTCGCCGAGGGCATGCCCGGCTCGTTCCTGCTGCGCGGTCGGCTCGTCGACGGCAACGGCGACCCGATCCCGGACGGCGTGCTCGAGATCTGGCAGGCCGATGAGCAGGGCCGCTTCGACCACCCCGACGATCCGCGCCCGGACTCCTCGTCCTGGCAGGGCTTCGGCCGTTGCCCCACCGACGCCGACGGCGAGTTCTGGTTCCGCACCGTCAAGCCCGGCCCGCTGCCGACGCCGACCGGGGAGACCGAAGCTCCGCACATCAACGTGACGGTGCTGGCCCGCGGCATGCTCAACCGGGTGGTGACCCGCGTCTACTTCCCGGACGAGGAGCAGGCCAACGTCGCCGACCCGGTCCTGTCTACAGTGGATCCGACTCGCCGGGGCACGCTGCTGGCGAGCCCGGACGACCAGGGCTACCGCTTCGACATCCGGATCCAGGGCGATGACGAAACCGTATTCTTCGCGATCTGACGGCCTGTTCGGGCCGATGTTCAGCACTCCTGCGGCCACCGAGAGGATCTCCGCCACGACCTGGCTGCAGGCGATGCTGGACTTCGAGTCGGCGCTGGCCGCGGCGCAGGCCGAGGCCGGGATCATCCCGGTCACCGCAGCCGAGGAGATCGCCCGGCGCTGCCACGTGGAGCTGTTCGACGTCGACTCGATCGCTGAACGCGCGGCGTCCTCGGCGACGCCGGTGATCGCGCTGGTGCGCGACCTGACCGCGTTGCTGGACGCCGATGCCAAACCGCACGTGCACCGGGGCGCGACCAGCCAGGACGTGATCGACACGGCCGCGATGCTGATCGCGCGCGATGTCCTGGGCCTGATCATCGGCGATCTGCGCGCAGCGGCGGACGAATGCGCACGCCTCGCGCAGCAGCACCGCGACACCGTGATGATCGCCCGCTCGCTGTTGCAACAAGCGCTGCCCACGACGTTCGGCAACCGCTGCGCGAGTTGGCTGACCTCGCTCGACGAGGCGATCATCGCGCTGGAGCGGATCCATCACGAGCGGCTGGCCGTGCAGTTCGGCGGAGCGGCGGGGACTTTGGCCGCGCTGGGCACCGATGGTGTCCGGGTGGTCGGGTTGCTCGCGACCGAGCTCGGGCTGGCCGAACCGGTGGTGCCCTGGCACACCGATCGCACTCGCATCGCCGAGCTGGCCGGGACGCTGGGCACGGCCACCGGGGCGCTCGGCAAGATCGCGCTCGACGTCGAACTGCACGCGCAGACCGAGGTCGGTGAGCTCGCCGAGGGCGAGGCTGGCGGCTCATCGGCCATGCCGCACAAGCAGAATCCGGTGTCAGCGGTTCTGATCATCGCAGCATCCCGCCGGGTGCCGGGCCTGGTCGCGACACTGTTGTCGGCGATGCCGCAGGAGTACGAGCGCGCCGCCGGTGCTTGGCAGTCCGAGTGGGAACCGCTGACCGAACTGCTGCGCCTGGTCGCCGCCGCTGCCGCGGGGACCCGGCAGCTGCTCGCCGGACTGCGGGTGCATCCCGAGAAGATGGCGGCCAACCTCGACCTGACCCGCGGCCTGGTGATGGCCGAAAGCGCAGCAGGCAGGCTGATGGATTCCCTCGGCCGCACCGAAGCGCAGGAACTGGTCGGACGGTTGTGCCGCCGCGCAGTGCAGGAAGGCACGACGCTGCGCGCCCAACTGCTGGCCGACCAGCGGGTTCGAAACGTGCTGTCCGAGGACGAGATCGTCGCGGCGACCGAGCCCGCCGATTACCTCGGCTCCGCACCCGCATTCGTCGACCGCGCGCTGACCGCGCACGCGGAATTGGAGGATCGGTGAACGTCAACTACGAGCTGACCGGGCCCGAAGGCGCCCCGGTCGTGGTGCTGTCCAACTCGCTGGGCACCGACCTGACCCTGTGGGACGACCAGGTTCCGGCGCTGGAGCGGGAGTTCCAGGTGCTGCGCTACGACCAGCGCGGCCACGGAGCGACCCCGGGCAGTCCCGGCCCGTACACGCTCCAGCAACTCGGCGGGGACGTGCTCGCGTTGCTGGACACCTTGGGCATCCGCAAGGCGCACTTCGCCGGGGTGTCGCTGGGCGGCATGACCGGCATGTGGTTGGCCGAGAACACCCCGGAGCGCATCGACCGGCTCGCGCTGATCTGCACCTCCGCCGACCTCGGTCCGGCGTCGATGTGGCGGGACCGCGCCACGACGGTGCACGAGAAGGGCACTGCGGTGATGGTCGAGCCGTCGCTGCCGAGGTGGTTCACCCCAGCGCTGGCCGAGCGGGACGACATCGTCGCCAAGTTCGGCGGGATGCTCGCCGCCGCCGACGACGAGGGCTACGCGGGATGCTGCGAGGCCATCGCGGACATGGACCTGCTGGACGGGCTCGGCGGGATCAGCTCGCCGACGCTGGTCATCGCCGGTGCCGAGGACCTAGCCACGCCCCCGTCGCACGCCGAGCAGATCGCCGCCGGCATCGCGGGCGCGCGCGTGGAGGTGCTGTCCCCGGCCGCACACCTGGCCAACGCCGAGCAGCCCGAAGAGGTCAACCGGCTGCTGCTTGAGCACTTCACGAGGAGCCTGTGATGCCCGACCGTCTCGACGACGAAACCCGCCACGCGCAGGGCATGGGCGTGCGCCGGGAGGTGCTCAGCGACGAGCACGTGGACCGCGCGAACTCCAAGATCACGCCGTTCACCGAGGGCTTCCAGGACTTCATCACCCGCTACGCCTGGGGTGAGCTGTGGAGCGGCGACGGCGTCGACCGGCAGACCCGGAGCATGCTGACGCTGGCGATCCTGGCCGCGGTGGGCTGCGAGGACGAGTTCGCCATGCACGTCAAGGCCGCTCGCCGCAACGGGGTACCGCCGGAGCACATCCGCGAGGTGCTGATGCACGTCGCGGTCTACGCCGGGGTGCCCCGCGCCAACAGCGCCTTCGCGATCGCCAATACGATCCTGGGTGACGAGAAGTCCGACTGAGCAGGGGGATCATCATGGAGTCCGCGTCCGATTCGAGCGGCGGTTACGTGCAGTCGCTGGCGCGTGGGCTCATGGTGATCCGCGCGTTCGACGAGTCCAAACCCGAGATGACGCTATCGGAAGTCGCCCGCGCGACGGACTTGTCGCGCGCGGCGGCCCGGCGGTTCCTGCACACACTGGTGCACTTGGGTTACGTGTGGACCGACGGCCGGGTGTTCGCGCTGACCCCGCGGGTGCTGGAGCTCGGTTTCGCCTACCTGTCCAGCATTTCGCTGCCCGAGATCGCCCAGCCCTACCTCGAGCGCCTGGTCGCCAAGGTGCACGAGTCCGCGTCGGTGTCCGTGCTGGACGGCCCGGACATCGTCTACGTGGCGCGCGTGCCCACCTCGCGGATCATGACGGTGTCGATCAACATCGGCACCCGGTTCCCCGCCTACGCCACCTCGATGGGCCGGGTCCTGCTGGCCGATCTGCCGCCGGCCGAACTGGACACCTACCTGTCCGAAGTGGACTTGGCGCCGCTGGGTCCGCACACCATCACCACGCCCGAGCAGTTCCGGGAGGAGCTGGCACGCATCCGCGAGCAGGGCTGGGCGCTGGTCGACCAGGAGCTGGAGGCGGGACTGCGGTCGATCGCCGCGCCGATCCGGGACCGGGCGAACAAGGTGGTGGCGGCGGTGAACATCTCCTCGCACGCCACCCGCACCAGCCCCGAGGACGCCCGCACCAACCTCCTGCCGCCACTGCTGGAAACCGCATCGCGCATCGCCGCCGACCTCTCCGTCGCCCCGGCGTCCCGCGCGGTTTCGCGCTGACTCAGCCGAGGTCTTGCCGCCAGGCGCTGCGGTAGAAGCTGCGGATGTGCCGCTCGACCTGCTCTTCTGCTTCGGTGGAATCACCGGCGGCCAGCGCCTGGTGGATCAGGCGGTGGTCGTGGCGCAGGCCGTCAGCGATCGGGAACCACTCGTCGCCGAGGTCGTCGAAGGCGGCCAGCAGCGGACGGCGCAGCGATTCGCGGATGGCGATCGTCATGTCCGCGACCAGCCGGTTGCCACCGGCTTCGGCGATGGCGACGTGGAACTGGGTGTCCAGGTCGTTGAACCGCTCCCGGTCGCAGTCCGGCGACTCCATCTCGTCCAGCAGCGCGCGCAGCTCGTCGAGTTCGGCCTCGGTGGCGCGCTGCGCAGCGTTGCGCGCGCTCTCGCGCTCCAGCATGACCCGCGCTCGCACGACGTCGGCCACCGGGAAGTTCGCCAGCGCCACGTGCAGCCGAAGCAGCCTGGTCAGAGCTTGACTCGGCAGCGCGGCGACCGTCGTGCCGGAGTCCGGGCCGGTGCCCACCGCCATCCGCAGCACACCCTGGGCTTCCAGCGCGCGGAACGCCTCGCGCACCGCCGCGCGGCTCACACCGAGCATCTGCGCTAGATCCCGCTCCGGCGGCAAGCGGTCCCCGACGCCGAGCTGGCCGCTGACGATCTGCTCCTCGATGCGGTCGATGACCAGCTCGTAGGTGCGCGTCCGGGCGACCGGCCGCCAACCTGCGTTTTCCCCGTTCTCCGAGCCGGTCACGGACCCCCCTTTACAAACCCCACGAGCGATCTTTATGGTACGCCAGTTCTTGGTCTGACCATAGAAAGGTCAACGGCGAAAGCCGGAGTGGAGCATCGGGCTGCTGCTGACCCTGTGCGCTGGTCTTCCTGCAGTCCAACGGCTGGTCGTGGATGCTTCCACGGTGCACGAATCCGAACGAGGTGATGTGGCATGAGGGTGGCGCTGTTCGCAACCTGCCTCGGGGACACGATGTTCCCGGCAGCGCCGAAGGCGACCGTGCAGGTCTTGGAGCGGCTCGGCTGCGAGGTGGAGTTCCCCGCCACGCAGACCTGCTGCGGGCAGATGCACACCAACACCGGGTACCGCAAGCAGGCGAAGTCCTCGGTGCGGACCTTCGTGGACGCCTTCACCGACTACGACGCCGTCGTCGCCCCGTCCGGATCGTGCGTGGCCTCGGTGCGCCACCAGCACGCGATGGTCGCCGACGGCGACGAGAAGCTCAGCCGCGCGGTCGCGCAGGTGGCCCCGAAGGTGCACGAGCTGTCGGAGTTCCTGGTGGACGTGCTCGGCGTGGCCGACGTCGGCGCGTACTTCCCGCACCGGGTCACCTACCACCCGACCTGCCACTCCGCCCGGCTGTTGCGGGTCGGCGACCACCCGCTGCAGCTGCTGCGCGCGGTCCGTTCGCTGGAGCTGGTCGAGCTGCCCGCGGCGGAGCAGTGCTGCGGGTTCGGCGGCACGTTCGCGCTGAAGAACCCGGACGTGTCGGTGGCGATGGGCGCTGACAAGGCGCGGCACGTCCGGGAAACCGACGCCGAGGTGCTCTGCGCCGGGGACAACTCGTGCCTGATGCACATCGGCGGACTGCTGTCCCGGCAGCGCTCCGGAATCCGGGTGATGCACCTCGCCGAGATCCTGGCCAGCACGGAAGGAACCGACCGGTGACCGGAACTTACCTGGGCATGCCCGCGTTCCCGCAGGCGGCCAAGCAGGAGCTGGCCAACTCGCAGCTGCGGCACAACCTCGCCAACGCCACCTCCACGATCCGGCACAAGCGCGCCGAAGTCGTCGGCGAACTGGACGACTGGGCGCAGCTGCGCGAGGCGGGCGCGGCGATCAAGACCCACACCCTGTCCAACTTGGACACCTACCTCGAGCAGTTCGAGGAAGCGGTCACCGCCTCCGGTGGCACCGTGCACTGGGCCCGCGACGCCGAGGAGGCCAACCGCATCGTGGTGGACCTGGTGCGCGCCACCGGGGAACGCGAAGTCGTCAAGGTCAAGTCGATGGCCACCCAGGAGATCGAGCTCAACGAGGCGTTGCAGGACGCCGGGATCGACGCCTGGGAGACCGACCTGGCGGAGCTGATCGTCCAGCTAGGACACGACACGCCGAGCCACATCCTGGTGCCCGCGATCCACCGCAACCGCGCGGAGATCCGGGAGATCTTCCAGCAGGAGATGGGCAAGGTCGGCACTCCCGCCCCGGAGGACCTCACCGACGAGCCCGCCCGGTTGGCCGAAGCGGCGCGCCGCCATCTGCGGGAGAAGTTCCTGCGGGCCAAGGTCGCCGTCTCCGGCGCGAACTTCGCGGTCGCCGACACCGGCACGCTGGTCGTGGTGGAGTCCGAGGGCAACGGCCGGATGTGCCTGACGCTGCCGGAAACGCTGATCAGCGTCGTCGGGATCGAGAAGCTGGTGCCGAGCTGGCAGGACCTGGAGGTCTTCCTGCAGCTGCTGCCGCGGTCCAGCACTGGCGAGCGGATGAACCCCTACACCTCGACCTGGACCGGCGTCACGCCCGGCGACGGACCGCAGCAGTTCCACGTGGTGCTGCTGGACAACGGCCGCACCAACGCCCTCGCCGACGAGATCGGCCGCCAGGCGCTGCGCTGCATCCGTTGCTCGGCCTGCCTGAACGTGTGCCCGGTCTACGAGCGCACCGGCGGCCACGCCTACGGTTCGGTCTACCCCGGTCCGATCGGCGCGGTGCTGACGCCGCAGTTGCGCGGCATTACGTCCGAAGTGGACAAGTCGCTGCCTTATGCCTCCTCGCTGTGCGGGGCTTGCTACGACGTGTGCCCGGTCGCGATCAACATCCCGGATCTGCTGGTGCACCTGCGGACCCGCGTGGTCGAGGAGCACAGCGGCTGGCAGTCGAAGCCGATGGACGCGCTGATGAGCCTGGCGTCCTGGGTGCTGGGCGATGCCAAGCGGTTGGGCGCCGCGCAGAAGGTGGCGTCGTTGAGCCGGAAGGTGATCGGCCGCAAGGGCACCATCGGCCGCCTGCCTCCGCCGCTGTCGCGGTGGACCGATGCGCGCGATGCACCGGCGCCGGCGGAAGAGTCTTTCCGAACCTGGTGGGAACGCAACCGAGGGGGCGATGCGTGATGAGCGCGGGCAGTTCGGCACGTGCGGAGATCCTGGGCCGCGTGCGCTCGGCCCTCGCGGGCACCGAGCGGACGTCGCCGGAGGACGTCCCGCGGCGCTACCGGGAACACCGCCCGGCGGACGATCTGGTGGGCATGTTCTGCGAACGGGTCGCCGACTACCGGGCCACTGTGGACCGGGTCGCGCCGGGCGAGCTCACCGCCGCGATCGTGGCCGCCGCGCGCGGCGTCGGAGCTCGCAGAGTGCTTGCCCCAACTGGGGTACCACAGGCGTGGTACGAGGCCCTGAACAGCGAGTTCGAGCACGTGGAGGACGGAGATGGCATCGACACGACCGGCTTGGAGCGCGTCGACGCGACGATCACCACAGCCGTGGTGGGCATCGCCTCCACCGGCACCATTGTGCTCGACCACGGTCCAGGGCAAGGACATCGAGCGGTGACCCTGGTGCCGGACGTGCACATCTGCGTGGTCTTCGAGTCGCAGGTCGCCGACGACGTCCCGGAGGGACTGCGGCGACTCGACCCGACGCGGCCGATGACCTTCATCAGCGGCCCGTCCGCCACCAGCGACATCGAGCTCAACCGCGTCGAAGGCGTGCACGGACCGCGAACCCTCCACGTCCTGGTCACCCCGGATACGCGTTAGGAATTAACTAACAGCTGCGGACCACGTGGCACTCCCCTGCTGAATTGCAGGCACACTGATCACCTAGACGTGTGACTGAAGGAGTCGATCGTGGAGGCCGACGCGCCGTTGGAGTCGCAGCCGGACGTCGTCGCGCGAGCGGCGGCATTGCACGATCAGCTGGCGTCGCATCGCGACGAAGGCGAGCAGCGGCGCCAGCTGGCCGGCGAGACGATCGCAGCGCTGGACGGGGCGGGCTTGTTCCGCGCCTGGGTTCCGCGCCGCTTCGGCGGTTCCGAACTCGACATGCGCACGCTCGTCGACGCCACAGCGGAGATCACCAAGGGCGATGCGTCGGCGGGCTGGCTGGTCATGATCCTCGGCTGCGGCGACTGGCTGACCGGGCTATTCCCGGACAAGGCCCAGCAGGAGGTCTTCGGCCCCGACCCGGACACCAAGATCTGCCAGGTCCTCACGCCGAAGACCCGAGCCCGCCGGACCGACGGCGGCTGGCTGGTCAGCGGCAGGTGGGCACCGGCCTCCGGCTGCCTGCATTCGGAGTGGGCGATGCTCGGCATGGCGCTGCCGGAGCATGGCGCCGCGTTCGGCCTGGTGCCGATGCGCGAGCTGAGCATCGAGGACACCTGGTTCACCCTCGGCATGCGCGGAACCGGCAGCAACATGCTCGTCGGCGAGGACGTGTTCATCCCCGATCACCGGGTGATGCACCGCGGTCCCGCGACGCGCGGCGAGTTCCCCAGCGCCGAGAACGACTCCCCGAGGTACCGGACCGCGCTGGTGCCCACGCTGGCCACCGTCCTTATCGCGCCGATGCTCGGGATGGCCGAACAGGCCCTGGAGCACGTGGTTTCGCACGCCGGTCGGCGGTCCATCGCGTTCACCAGCTACGAGCGCCAGCTCGACTCGACCGGTTTCCAGCTGGCGGTGGCCGACGCTGCCACCAAGATCGACGCGGCGCGGATGATCGCGCACCAGTCGGCCGCCGCCGTCGACGGACATGCACGTGCCGGAACGCATCCGGACCTGCTGGAGCGCGCCCGGATCCGACAGCACTCCAGCTTCGCGCTCCAGCAGTGCCGGGAAGCCGTCCAGGCACTGGTGAACGCCTACGGAGCGGGAGCGATGTCGGAGCGGGATCCGCTGCACGCCATCGTCCGCGACATCGAGACGGCGTCCCGGCACGCACTCGCCCACCCGGCGTCCAACGCCGAGATCTTCGGCCGCGCACTCCTCGGCATGGAACCGGGGATCACCGAGATGATCTGAGCACCTCCCTCACCACACGATCAAGTGACACCGGGAACCGATGTTCCGGGCGCACCGGTCGTAGTGGTGTCGATCACTTCTGGAGGGAGTTTCGTTTTGCCAGACATCAGGGTTCGGCTGCGGGGTGGCCCGCACGACGGGCACGAAGTCAACGCGCCGGCGGACGATTCGGGAAAACCGATCCCGCGGATCACGCTGCCGGCCCGCGCCCGCAATGCCCAAGCCGTGCCACCCCAACTCGCCTACGAACGCGGCCGCCGAGGCCCAGACGGAACCTGGGAGTTCAACTACGTCGGCACCGAAACCTAGGACTCCGCGTCGCGCCACATCGGGTACATGGTGGGGCCGTCGTGCGGGAGGATCATCGGAGTGCCGATGTCTCGGAAGCCCAGGCGCAGGTAGAGGTTCCGGCTGCGGGTGCTGCTGGCCTCCAGATAGGACGGTTGACCTTCGGCGTCCCACCTGGTCACGGCTTTTCGCAGTTCTCGGCCGCCGATTCCGGTGGACTGCACCGACGGGTCGACCGCGACCATCGCCAGGTACTGGTGCGGTTCCGTCGGGTGGTTGGCGGCGGTGAGCTCGCCGAACTCGCGGAAGCGCGCCGTGCGCGGACCGGCGAGTTCGGCCAGGCGGCGTTCGCCTTCCTCGTCGAGGATGCTCGGCGGTCCGTGATGGCCGTCGAGCCAGACCTGCACCGCCAGGCCTTCGGCGCCGACGATCACCTCGCCGTGCTGCTCCGCGTGCTGCAAGACCATGCCGAACCAGTTGCGGTACACGTGGTGGCGCTGCTGCTGGTCCGGTAGCAGCCAGCAAGCGAACTCGTCGTCGCCGAAGGCACGCAGCAACGTCCGGACGCATACGTCCTCATCGGACACCCGCGGCCTCCTTCCCCAGCTGCACGGCCGCAGCACGCGCACCCAGGCCGATGCGCGCGTACGCCCACGGGCGGGTGCGTTTCAGGACCGCACCCCAGGTCGCGCCAAGCGCGAACACCACCAGGAAGCCCAGCGGAAGTGCCCACGCGGCCGGGTCGCCGTCCTCGACGCCGAGCACCGTGCCGAACGAGATCACGGTCAGCAACAGGACCACGGCCAGCACCAGCGCCGCGATCGCGGGCGCGACCAGGGTTCGCCAGCGGCTGTGCTCGTGGTCCCGGTTGCTCAGGAAGTAGCCGAGGACCGCCACCGAGGTCAGCATCACCAGCGACAGCACCCCGAGCGCGCCGGCGGAAGCGCCCCAGAAGAACAGGTAGGTGATCGGGTCGATCCCGGTGACCGCCACCAGCGCCACCACGACGATCGAGATCGCGGTGGTGGTCAGCGAACCCGCCGCCGGGGCCGCGGTGCGCGAGCTGGTGGTGCCCCACCAGCGCAGGCCGACGCCTTCGCGGCCCAGCGCGAAGAAGTAGCGGGAGCAGACGTGGTGGAACGACAACATCGCGGCGAACAGGCTCGTGACGTACAGCGCCGAGCCGATGGTCACCAGAGTGCTCGGCAGGCGCTGTGCGGCGAGCACGAAAAGCAGTTCCGTGGAGTGGGTTTCGGCCTGCGAGACTATGTTGCCCGGTCCGGTAGCCACTGTCATCGCCCACGTCGACAGCGAGTACAGCCCGCCGATGACCACCAGCGAGATGTAGGTCGCGTAGATCACCGTGCGCGGGTTCTTCGCCTCTTCGGCCAGCACGGTGGAGTTCTCGAACCCGATGAAGCCGGTGAAGGCGATGACCAGGATGACCCCGGCCGCACCGGTCATCAGCTGCCCGGGGTTGAGCGTGTCCAGCACGACGCCAGCCGGGGACGGCGCCGAGACGAACGACGTGTCGTAGATCAGGATGATCGCCACCTCGGCCAGCAGCAGCACGCCCAGCACCCGGCCGTTGACGTCGATGCGCAGCACGCCGAGCACCGCTACCGCGGCCAGACCGCATCCGGCGAACACCCACCACGGCACGGACGCTCCGCTGACCTGGTGCAGGAAGTCCGACGCCCCGACGCCGAGACCGCCCGCGAGGCTGACCAGGATCATCAGGTACGACACCAGCGCCACCGCGCCCGCCCCGGTTCCGGCCACCCGGCCCAGCCCCTTGGCGATGTAGGCGTAGAAGGCACCGGCGTTCTCCACGTGCCGCGACATCGTGACGTAGCCGATCGCGAACAGGCCGAGGACCAGGGCTATCGCCAGGTAGCCCAGCGGGATCCCGGTCACCCCGGAGACCGCGAAGCCGCTAACCGCTCCCCCGCCGACGACGGTTTCCGGTGCAGCCGCGGCGACCGTGAAGAACACGATCGACGTGACACCCAGTCGAGCGCGGGCCAGTGCGGCGGACACTTTGGACGGTGGCAACAGCTCGCTCCTTCGCGGGGTTTGCGGAATCTAATGTCTGGGCGTGATCGCCGACTGGCCGCGCGCGGCGGCGACTTCGGCAATCAGGTTGCGCAGCGGGCCGGGAACGCGCTTCTGCCAGGACTTCATCCGGAAGTCGCCTTGCCGCGCGACGTTCTTGGGCAATCGCACGTTGCGGACCACCCCAGTCTCGCGCGCCAGCAGCGCGAAGGTGATCTCGGCGAGGCGCTCCGGCACGGTGATCATGCCGTTGCCAGTAGCTGTCTCAGCGCTGGTGAACAGCAGCTCCAGCACGGCTTCCGGGCTGGTCACGCCGGTGTCGGCCAACCGCCACGCCGAGGCCGTGCCACCGCGCCAGCCAGCCGAGACCGGCACTTCGCGCAGCACGTCGATGATGACCAGCCGGGCGCGGACCTTCTCCGCGGCGGCCTGGCCGAGGTAGTCCAGCCAGGTGCGCAGGTCGTGGCCGGGCTCCTCGCGGATCTCGCGCAGGACCGCCCAGGACAGGAAGTCCGGGCAGCGCCCCCGGCCGCTGGGCCGCACGTTGGGCGTGACCGCGATCTCCTCTTCCAGGATCAGCTCGGCGAGCAGCCCGGCAGCGCACCCCAGCGACACCAGCGCGCTGTCCACCCTCGGCGAGATCCGCTGCCCTCCGGTGTGCGCGGCCAGGAAGAACCGATCCGCCACCCGCAGCGGGATGCGGGTGGCATCCAGCTCGGAAACCGTCACCGGCCACCCCCGGCCGAAGTGCCGCTCAACACCCACTCGCTCCCATCCGAGCCGTCACTGCCCCCCAAACCTGCCCCCGCGCCGAATTCGGAAAGTGCCCGAGACAGCGCACAGAGTAACGTACGCGAAGGTTTGTTCAAGTTTTCCGCCCGCGCGAGCCGCTGCGACACCCGGGTGATGTTCCTCGCGGGAATCGGACATCGTCCGGCGGTGTTGACTTCGACCTAACGCGAAGTCTGAGGATGTCATCAACGCTCAGCGCGCTTTTTGGAGGGGTTGTGGACACAACGGTGAGCTGGCAGACGATGCGCTCGTACGCCAGCGATGGATCGGTGACCAGGCAACGGCTGTCACCCGGGCTGGCTCGGCGCATCTTGCGCTACGCCCGGCCGTACCTGCGCGACATCGTGCCGTTCCTGGTGCTGGTCATGCTCGCCGCAGTGCTCGGCATCATCAACCCGCTGCTGTTCAAGGCCATCATCGACGACGGCATCGTGCCGCGGAACATGTCGCTGGTGGTCTGGCTGTCGGTCGCGGTCGCCGGGGTCGCGCTGCTGGACGCCGTGTTCTCGCTGCTGCAGCGCTGGTACTCCGCGCGCCTCGGCGAGGGGTTGATCTACGACCTGCGCTCGGAGGTCTTCGACCACGTGCAGCGAATGCCGGTGGCGTTCTTCGTCCGCGCCCAGACCGGGGCGCTGGTCAGCCGGCTCAACAACGACGTCATCGGCGCGCAGCGGGCGCTGACCAGCACGTTGTCCTCGGTGGTGTCCAACGTGCTGAGCCTGGTGCTGGTGCTGGCCACCATGTTCACGCTGTCCTGGCAGATCACCCTGATCGCGCTGGCGCTGCTGCCGCTGTTCCTGCTGCCGGTGCGCTGGATCGGGCGGCGGTTGCAGCGCATCACGCGGGAGCAGATGAAGGTCGACGCCGAGATGAGCTCGTTGATGACCGAGCGCTTCGGCGTGGCCGGGGCGATGCTGGCAAAGCTGTACGGCCGCGCCGACGAGGAGGCCGCGCAGTTCTCCGCGCGAGCCGCGCGGGTGCGCGACATGGGCGTGATCTCGGCGATGTACAGCCGGGTGTTCTTCGTGGCGCTGACGCTGCTGGCCGCACTGGCCACCGCGGTGGTGTACGGGCTGGGCGGCGGTCTGGTGCTGACCGGGGCGCTGCAGCTCGGCACCCTGGTCGCGCTGGCCACCTTGCTGACCAGGCTCTACGGTCCGCTGACCGCGCTGTCGAACGTGCACGTGGACGTGATGACCGCGTTGGTCAGCTTCGACCGGGTCTTCGAGGTGCTGGACCTGCGCCCGATGATCCAGGAGAAGCCGGACGCCGCCGAGCTGCCCGCCAACGCCTCCGACGTGGAGTTCGACCACGTTTCCTTCCGCTACCCGGCCGCCAGCGAGGTTTCGCTGGCCTCGCTGGAGTCGGTGGCCCGGCAGGACAACTCGCCCGCGCACGACGTGCTGCACGACATCTCCTTCCACGCCGAACCGGGTCAGACGATCGCGCTGGTCGGGCACTCCGGCGCGGGCAAGACGACCATCACCAACCTGGCCGGGCGGCTCTACGACGTTGACTCCGGTTCGGTGCGCATCGGCGGCGCCGACGTCCGCGACGTCTCGCTGACCTCGCTGTACCGCACCGTCGGCGTGGTCACCCAAGACCCGCACATGTTCCACGACAGCATCCGCGCCAACCTGGCCTTCGCCCGGCCCGAGGCCACTGACGAGGAGCTCACCGAAGCGCTGCACACCGCACAGCTGGGCCACCTCGTCGCGACGCTGCCCGAAGGCCTGGACACCGTGGTCGGCGATCGCGGCTACCGGCTCTCCGGCGGAGAAAAGCAGCGGCTGGCGATCGCCCGCCTGCTGCTGAAGGCGCCGCCGGTCGTGGTGCTGGACGAGGCGACCGCGCACCTGGACTCGGAATCGGAGGCAGCGGTCCAGGAGGCGTTGCGAACGGCGCTGTCCGGGCGGACCGCGCTGGTCATCGCACACCGGCTGTCCACGATCCGCGAGGCGGACCGGATCCTGGTCATCTCCGGCGGACGCATCGCCGAGGACGGCACGCACGCCGATCTGCTGGCCCGCGACGGTCTCTACGCCGAGCTCTACCGCACCCAGTTCGCGCAGCAGGCGGACACCGAAGAAGCCGCTTGATCACTCCTGGGGCGGGGCCGTGATGAGCTCACCCTCGGGGTCCAGGTGCGCCAGTATCGCCGTGCACAGCACGTTGAGCTGGCGCATCTGGGCGTCGGTGAGCCCGTCGAAGATCAGGTCGCGGACCTTCTCCACGTGCCCCGGGGCGGTCTCGACGACCTTCTCGTAACCGGCGTCGGTGAGCTCGGCTACGTTGCCCCGGCCGTCGCTGGTGGCGCGCTGCCGACGCACCCAGCCCTCCTTCTCCAACCTCGCGATCACGTGCGAGACCCGCGACGGCGAGGCGTTGGAGCGCGCCGCCAGCTCGCTCATCCGCAACGCGCGGTCAGGGTGTTCGGAGAGCATCGCCAGCACCCAGTAGCCGAAGTGGGTCAGCCCGGAGTCCCGTTGCAGCTGCCCGTCGAGCTGGGCCGGGATGACCGTCATCAGCGTGGCCAACTTCCGCCACGTGCACTGCTCCTCGCCGCTGAGCCATCTGGGTTCGGTCACCCCGCCAGCATACGCCCGAAATGTTTGAATATTCATCTAAATGTTGCTGTTCGATCTCTTGAACGTGATCAGCGCAACTGGTCGGCGGTGCGCGTGTTGAGCACCCGGTCCGGGGTCACTCCGCACTCCTGCGCGCGGGCGCAGCCGTAGGACAACCAGTCCAGCTGGCCGGGCGCGTGCGCGTCGGAATCGATGCTGAACAGGCAGCCGGTGTCGACGGCGAGGCGGATCAGGTCGTGGGGCGGGTCCAGCCGGTCCGGGCGGGAGTTGATCTCGATGGCGACACCGTTGTCCCGGCACGCCTGGAACACGGCGGTCGCGTCGAAGGTCGACTGCGAGCGCTTCTTCTCCCCGATCAGCCGGCCGGTGCAGTGTCCGAGCACGTCCACGTGCGGGTTGGCCACCGCCGAGCACAGCCGTCGGGTCATCTCGGCGGAGGCCATCCGCAGTTCGGAGTGCGCGCTGGCCACCACCACGTCGAGCTGGGCCAATAGCTCTTCCTCCTGGTCCAGCGAACCGTCGGAGAGGATGTCGACCTCGATGCCGGTCAGGATGCGGAACGGGGCGAGGCGCTTGTTGAGCTCGGCGACGACGTCCAGCTGCTCGCGCAGCCGGTCCGCCGACAGGCCGCGGGCCACCTTCAGGCGCGGCGAGTGGTCCGTCAACGCTATCCACTCGTGGCCGAGGTCACGGGCCGTGGCGGCCATCTCGGCGATCGGGCTCCCACCGTCCGACCAGTCCGAATGCGAGTGGCAATCGCCGCGCAGCGCAGCCCGCAGTTCCGAGCCGCGCTCTGGGACGTCCACTTCGGATCGAAGCCGAGCCAGGTATTCGGGGGTCTCGCCGCGGTGGGCTTCCTCGATGACGGACGCGGTCGTCCTGCCGATGCCCTCCAACGCCGTCAACCGCCTCGACGCCACCCGTTCGTCCAGGTCCGGCAGCTCGTCGACGACCGCGGCCGCGCGCCGGAACGCCCGGACCCGGAAGGTCGGCGCATCGGCCCGTTCCAGCCAGAAGGCGATCTCGCGCAGTGCCCGTGCCGCATCCACGCGCTCATTCGTAGTCCCTTCCCTGCCGTGATGCCACCGACGATTCGCGCTAAAGCCTGTTTCCAAACTCGTTTTGCGTTGCGGTGCAGGTAGCGGAACCTCAGCGCCCGCCTGACTCCGGGATCTCCTCCTTACGTATGGCCAAATACACGGCGTCGGAGCTGTCCTCGCCAGACGAACGCTGAGAACCCGCGGCGGTGCCAGCGTCGAGGGTGGGCTAAGCGGCTGCGCCGCTTCAAAGACAAAGACCACAGATAGGTGCTCAGCTCTTGGCCCGCCGCATGCGCGGGCGTTAGATGACCACCGGGAACGTGATCTTCGAGGGACGAGGTGGAGAGTGCAGCAGTACGAACTCGCGGTGCTGCCCGGTGACGGGATCGGCAACGAGGTCATGCCCGAGGCGTTGCGCGTGCTCGACGTGGTCGGCGCGAAGTACGGCGTGCGGTTCGCCTACCAGCACTTCGACTGGAGCTGTGAGACCTACAAGAGCACCGGCGCGATGATGCCCGCCGACGGGCTGGACCGGTTGCGCGACCACGACTCGATCCTGCTCGGCGCGGTCGGCTGGCCCGGCGTGCCCGACCACATCTCGCTGTGGGGCCTGCTGCTGCCGATCCGGCGCGAGTTCGACCAGTACGTCAACCTGCGGCCGGTGCGGTTGCTGCCGGGTGTGACGCCGCCGGTGCGCGACAAGCAGCCCGGCGACATCGACTTCTGGGTGGTCCGGGAGAACACCGAGGGCGAGTACTCGCAGCTGGGCGGCCGGCAGGGCGAGGGCACCCCGACCGAGATGGTGCTGCAGACCGCGGCCTTCACCCGGCACGGCACCGACCGGATCATGCGCTACGCGTTCGAGCTGGCGCGCCAGCTCGGCAAGCCGCACGTCACCTCGGCGACCAAGTCCAACGGCATCTACCACTCGATGCCCTACTGGGACGAGCGGTTCGCCGCGATCGCCGCGGAGTACCCGGACGTCACCGTCGACCAGGACCACATCGACATCCTGTGCGCCCGGTTCGTGATGTCACCGGAGCGCTTCGACGTGGTGGTCGCCAGCAACCTCTTCGGCGACATCCTGTCCGACCTCGGGCCGGGCGTGACCGGCACGATCGGGGTCGCGCCGTCGGGCAACATCAACCCCGAACGCACCTACCCGTCGACGTTCGAGCCGGTGCACGGTTCCGCGCCGGACATCGCCGGGCGGGGCATCGCCAACCCGATCGGCCAGATCTGGTCGGCGGCGATGATGCTGGACCACCTCGGCCTGACCGAGGCCGGTGCCGACGTGGTCAGCGCGATCGAACGCGTCCTGGCCGACGAGACGGCCCCGCGCACCCCAGACCTCGGCGGCAAGGCGACCACCGAGGACCTGGGCAAGGCGATCGCCGAGTCCGTCAGGGGCTGAGTCAGCCGGCGATCCGGGCGGCGACGGCCAGCAGGACGTCCTCCGCTCCGGGGCGGCTGATGAGCTGGAGACCGACCGGGAGCCCGCCGATGGCGCCCGCGGGGATCGACACCGCGGGCGATCCGGCGAGGTTCCACGGTTTGGTCAGCCCGATCAGCGCACCGCGCACGTTCACGTCCGTCCCGTCTACGGTGATCTCGCGGCGGTCGATCTCGGTGGCGACGACGCAGGTCGTGGGCATCGCGAGCAGGTCGACTTCGGACAGCAGCTCGTCGACGTCGCTGCGCCACTGGTCACGCGCGGCCAACGCGCGCACGTGCTGCCAGCCCGCGGTCCGCGCCGATTCCCGCAGCCGTCCCAGGACGTCGTCGGTGAACAGCTCCGGGTTCTCGGCCACCCGCTCGGCGTGGTTGGCGTAGGCCTCGCTGAACTGGATGCCCAGGAATCCGCGGTGCACGACCTCCGGATCGCGGATTCCGACGTCCTGCACCGGGATTCCGCTGGTCTCCAGCACGGCGCGGGCGATCCGGGTGACCTCCGGATCCGTCGGGTGCAGCGAGTTCGGGTCGATCCACCCGATGTTCGCGATGTCGCCGCGTTCCCGGCTAGCTGCTTCGCGCAGTCCGGCCAGGACTCGGTAGCCGGTGCGGCAGTCCTGCGGTGTGCGGGCGAGGACTCCGACGTGGTCCAGCGACTGCGACAGCGGAAACACCCCGCCGGTCGGGATCGCTCCGTACGCCGGTTTGAAGCCCACCACCCCGCACAGCGCGGCCGGGATGCGCACGGATCCGCCGGTGTCGGTGCCCAGCGCCAGCGGCACCATCCCGGCGGCGACCGCAGCGCCACTTCCTCCGCTGGAACCGCCGGTGATGCGGGTGGGGTCGTGCGGGTTCCGGGACGGGCCGTTGTGCGCGCTGTCGCCAGTCGGGCCGAACGCGAACTCGTGGGTGGTGGTCTTGCCGACCAGCACCGCGCCGCCGGCACGCAGCCGCTGCACGCATTCGGCGTCCGATGTGGACACGTGGTCGGCGAAGTGCGCCGAGCCCATCGTGGTGGGCAGTCCGGCGACCTCGATGAGGTCCTTGACCGCCACCGGGATGCCGTGCAGGGGTCCGCTATCCTGGCCTTCGGCCAGTTCGGCGTCGGCCTTCTCCGCCGCCTGCACCGCACCTTCGCGGTCGACGGTGACGAACGCGTTGAGCTCGGTGTCGAACTGCTCGATGGCGTTCAGCGCGGCTCGGGTGAGTTCGACGGCGCTGGTCTCACCGGCGCGCAGCTGTTCGGCGAGTTCGGTGATCGTGTGGTCGCTGAAGAACCCCGATGGGCTGTGCCGGCTCAACGTTCGCGCACCCCTCTCCCGATGATCGCCGCGGCGCGGCGTCCGGCTCATCCTGCGCTGGGATCGCGAAGTCCGTCAACGCTTCGGCGTCCCACAAATCCCGGAACGGCCCCGGAATCGCCACCAGGTCCCGGTGGGGTCCGCGCTGCACGATCCGCCCAGCGTCGAGTACCAGGATCTCGTCGAACTGGGCGAGGCAGGCCAGGCGGTGCGTCACGACGATCGTGGTCCGCCCGGTCCGGGTGCGCAGAACGCAGGTCAGGACCTCGTCGGCGAGCTCCGGCTCCAGCGCCTCGGTCGGCTCGTCGAGCAGCAGCACGTTCGGCTCGGAGAGCAACGCTCGGGCCAGCAGGAGGCGTTGGCGTTGGCCGCCGGAGAGCGGTTGCCCGGCTTCGCCGACGAGCGTGTCGAAACCTGCTGGCTGGCAGCGGATCCAGTCGAGGAGTCCGGCCTGCTCCGCCGCCCGTTCCAATGGGGCCTGGTCGGCGTCCGGGGCCGCGAGCAGGAAGTTCTCGCGGATGGTGGCGCTGAAGACGTGCGCATCCTGCGTCACCGCACGGGTTTCCGGTCGTTCGACTCGGCCGGCCGACGGCGGTACGAGTCCGGCCAGGACGCCGAGCAGGGTGCTCTTGCCCGCTCCGCTGGCACCGACGACGGCGACCGTTCGGCCGGGCTCGACGGTCAGATCCACGCTGCTCAACGCCGGTCGGTCGTAGCGCACCGAGACGTCGTGGAGCGCGAGGTTCTGCGAGTTGGGCTTCGGCAGCGCGATCGGGGGCTCGGCCAGGAGTTCCGTGATGCGCCGCAGTGCCGGGAAGTGTTCGGTCCAGCGGCGGGCGGCATCGGTCAGCGGGAGAACGGTTTCGAATGCCGCCAGCGCGAGGAATCCCACCACGGCCGCTCTCGTCTGCGGCACACCGGCGAGCAGAGCCACCCACGTCACGCCCACTGCCGTCATGCCCTGCACCAGGACACCGGCCGCCAACAGCGCACTCGAGTTGCGGGCCGCTGCGCCATCGCGGCGCCGCATCCGCGCGGCGTGCTGTTCAGCGCGTACCACGGCGGCGGGAACTGCGCCGAAGGCGGCCAATTCCCGTGCGCCGTCCACGAGATCTCCGGCGGCGACGGCAAGTTCGGCTCGATCTGCGGCGGTGCGGTCACGACGGTGCGACGCGAGCACCGGCAGCACCAACGCCGCGACCAGCAGGCCCGCAGCCAGCACGACACCGCTGGCCGGGACCACGATGGTGCAGGCGATGACCGAGCCGGTGGCGACGACCAGCGCGATCGCGGCCGGGGACAGGCAGCGCAGCAGCAGTTCCTGCACGCTGTCGACGTCGGAGACCAAGCGGGACAAGGCATCCCCGTCGCGCAGTGCCGGCCGTCCCGTCCTTGCGCGGAACACCTCCGGGCGCAGCCGTGCGACCACCCGCAGCGCGGCGTCGTGCCCGGCCAGGCGCTCCAAGTAGCGGAACGCGCCGCGGGCCAGCGCGCAGGCGCGGACCCCAACAATGGCCAGGCTCAACGCCGACAGCGCCGGTTGTTCGGCTGCGCGAGTGATGAGCCAGGCCGCCAGCGCCATCAGTCCCACCGCACACAGCTCGGCGATCACTCCCGCAGCCACTGCGGCCAGCAGCCGCGGCCAGCGGAACAGCGCCAGCACTGTTCCGCCTCTCCACGATTCACAGTGGTGGTTGCGTACGGGATCAAACTCGCGTTTCGCGGTTTCTTGTGGCTGGGTTGCGTCACGGTCCCCTGAGGTGCGGTCGAGCAGAACTCGGGTTGACACAGGACTACTCATCCCGCCACCTCCACCGATCCGCTGCGCAAGCGGATCACACGGTCCACGGCTGCCAGCAGCGCTGGGCGGTGCGCCACCACGATCGCGGTCCGGCCGTGCAGCACTTCCGCGGCCGAGGCCGTCAACGCCGCTTCGGCGTGCAGGTCCAGGCGTGCCGTCGGCTCATCCAGCAGCACGATCGGCGCATTCTTGAGGTAGGCGCGGGCGATCGCGACGCGCTGTCGCTGACCGGCTGAGAGTTCAGTGCCCCGGTCGCCGAGCAGCGCCTCGTAGCCCGCTGAACGTTGCTCGACGAACTCCGCTGCGTGCGCGGCCTCCGCGGCCGCTTGGACTTCCGCTATCGAAGCATCGGCCGCGCCGAGCCGGATGTTGTCCGCGATCGTCCCGGCGAACAGGTGCGGGTGCTGCGGCACCCACGCGACCTGGCGCCGCCAGTCGTCCAGATCGAGTTCTCGCAGGTCAACGCCATCCACCAGGACGCGCCCGGAAGTCGGCTGCACGAACCCGAGCAGCAGGTGCAGGACCGTGGACTTGCCTGCGCCGCTGGGCCCGACCAACGCGACCCGCTCCCACTGCCGGACCACGAACGACACGCGGTCCAACACCGGGTCCTCATGTCCGGGAAAGTGCACGCTCACATCCTCGAAGCGGATCTCACCCGCAACAGCGCGCTGTGTCCCGCTCGGCTCGGCGAGTGGCTGGTCCAAGACCTCGAAGACCTGCTCAGCCGCTGCCATGCCCTCAGCAGCGGCGTGGAACCGGGTGCCGAGCGCCCGCAGCGGCAGCAACGCCTCCGGCGTCAGCAGCAACACCACCAGAGCCGTGGTCAGGTCCATGCCGCCGGACAGCAACCGCAGGCCCACCGGCACCGCGACCAGCGCAACCGCCAGCGACGACACCAGTTCCAGCACGAACCCGGACAGGAACGCCACCCGCAACGCCCGCATCGTCGCCGAGCGGTGCTCGTCGGCCATCCGCTGGATGACCGCTTCCTGGTGCTCAGCCCGACCGAACACGCGCAGCGTGCTCAATCCGGCCAGCACGTCCCGGAAGTGCCCGCCGAGCCGTTGCAGGTGCGCCCACTGGTGCGTGGTCACGTCCTTGGTCCGCAGTCCGATCAGCGCACCGAACAGCGGGATCAGCGGAATGGTCAGGGCGACGATCAGCGCCGATGGCCAGTCCACCAGTCCCAACCGCACCAGCACGATCGGCGGCACGAGCACCGCGAGCGCCAGTTGCGGAACGACTCCGGTGATGGCCGGCTCCAGAGCGTCGATCCCCTTGGTGACCAGGGTGCTGAACGCCCCGCTCGACCGCTGCCCCGCGGCACGTTTGAACAACGAGCTGCGCAGATCAGCCTTGAGATCCGCTGCGGCGCACTGAACGACGGCACTGCTGCACCAGGTCGTACCCGCGCGCAACGCCACGGCACCGGCGAGCCACGGCAGGTAGCCGGGATCGAGCTCGGCGATGGCGCGCGCGAGCAGATCGGCCTGCGCGATGATCAGCCCGGCCTGCACCAGCGCGAGCAGCACCACCGCGATACGGGTTCGCCGCGCGACCAAGCCCAGAAGTCGTTCGTTCACAGGTACGACGGCCTTTCCACGCGTGCCCGGAACGTCCACCACACGCCCGCTTGCGCGGCGATCAGGACCGGCGTGAGCACCAGCAGCGCGGGCAGCAGCAGTTCGAGCGTGCCCGAGTCGGCCGCGTTCTCCGCCAGCGGCAACCGGAATCCGACCGCCAAGCACAGCAGCGCCATCACGCCGGCGGTGAGCGCGAATCCCGGCCATTCCCCGCAACGCCCGAACAACGCACCCGCCCGCTGACGCGGCGATCCGGTCAGCCGGAGCCGGGCGAAGGCCAGGCCGTGCAGGGCGAACAGCGTCGCGATCGCGACTGCCGCCAACGCCGCGCCGGGCCCGGTGGCGACCTCGTGGATCTGGCCCGCGAGCAGTCCGGCGAACATCCAGCCCCAGCTCAGTGCCACTCCCCAGCTGCCTCCGATGACTGCCGCATCGCACACCGCCCACCACGCACGGGCGTCCACCCGCCCCCGCAGCCACAGCCCCATGTCCCGCACGATCCAGCTGGTCAGCAGCAGGACCACGGCCGGGAACAGGCCGGTGAGCAGTTCGCCTTCCAGCACGGGGAAAGAACCGACCAGGATTCCCGCGGTCGCCACCAGCCACACCTCGTTGCCGAGGAAGAACGGGGCGATGGCAGTGATCACCAGACGCCGTTGCCGAGCGTCCCGCCCCAGCACAGGGAGCAGCATTCCGACGCCGATGTCCGCGCCACCCAGCAAGAAGTAACCGAGGGCGAACACGCCCAGCACAGCGATTGCCAGCAGTTCCACGTCTC
Organism: Saccharopolyspora sp. NPDC002376; assembly: GCF_053593195.1. Lineage (NCBI taxonomy): Bacteria > Bacillati > Actinomycetota > Actinomycetes > Pseudonocardiales > Pseudonocardiaceae > Saccharopolyspora > Saccharopolyspora sp. NPDC002376. The sequence goes on along the minus strand of NZ_JBSFBZ010000015.1, from coordinate 7,277 downwards.
GCTCCTCACAGCGCTGCGGTCATCGGACGGGGTTCTTCGGGCGCCCGACCCAAGGCGACCGCATCAGGCCCGCGGACGGCTTGGCGCAGCAGCAGCCACCAGTTGATCACCAGCAGCAGTCCGAAGAGGACGGTGAACACCAGCAAGGACGTCCGCATCACCGTCGGGGACACGTCGGAGACCGCGTGCTCGATGCGCAGGACGCCGTTGATCACCCACGGCTGACGGCCCATCTCGCGGAACACCCAGCCCGAGACCATCGAGATGAAGGGCAGCGGGATGGCTGCCACCAACACCATGTGCCACAACCGGAATCGCTGCACCACCGGCCTGAAGAACGCGAGCAGCACGCTGGGGCCGAGCAGGTAGAGCAGCAGTGCGAAGGCCAGCAGCATCACGAGACCGCCCGCCCTGACCCAGGCCTCTGGCGGCACGTAGTCGCCGGGACCGAAGCGGGCGACCTGATCGGCTTGCAGAGCAGCGATCTCCGCACCGGCCTGACCCCAGACCGCGGACTTCATCGGCTGCACCGCATTGATCTGATCGAACTGCAACCCGCCGAACGTAGCCGCGACGAACAGCGCGGGCAGCGCGGTGAACAGACCGATGCGCAGCGACTTGGTGAACAGCTCCACCTCGGCCGTCCGGCGGAACAGGTGCAGCGCGCTGATACCGGCCAGGAAAACCCCTGCCGTCAACAGGGATCCGCTCAGGATGTGCCAGAACGCGGTGGTCGCGGACGCGTTGGTCAGCACCGCCCAGGCATCGGTGAGCCGCAGCTGGTCACCGGAACGCTCGTAGCCGACGGGGTTCTGCAGGAAGCCGTTGGTCACCAGGATCCAGTACGCCGAGGCGTAGGCGGTGAGCGCGACGACCCAGATCAGCCCGAGGTGCACCCAGCGGTTCAGCCTGCCCCAGCCGAATATCCACAGCCCCAGGAACGTCGACTCGATGAAGAACGCGACCAGCGCCTCCATCGCCAGCGAGGATCCGATGACGTTGCCGGCCGCGTGCATCAGCCCGCTCCAGGCGAGCCCGAACTGGAACTCCATCACCAGCCCGGTGACGATGCCGACCGCGTAGTTGATCACGTAGAGCTGACCCCAGAACCGGGTCATCCGCTCGTGCACCGGATTCCCGGACAGCGTCGCCGCGGTCTGCACGCACGCCACCAGCGTCGCCAGCCCGATGGTCAGGGCGACGAACAGGAAGTGGCCACCGGCGGTCAGGGCGAACTGCAGCCGCGCCAGATCGAGGGTCTCGGGATCCATGCCCACAAGCCTGGCGTTGGAGCCCTGATCGGACGTCCGGCGGCGGAGGACACTTCGGATACCGCGCCAGTTGTCCCCTAGGGGCGCTCCCCTACACCCGGAGTTGCGTCGCTCAGGTCAGCCAACCAGGAGCGATCAGGGCCGACTCGTAGGCCAGCACCACCAGTTGCGCCCGGTCGCGCACCCCGAGCTTGCTCATGATCCGACTGACGTGGGTCTTCGCCGTCGCCGGGCTGAGCACTAGGCGCGCGGCGATCTCGTCGTTGGACAACCCGCACGCCACCTGCACCAGCACTTCCCGCTCGCGGTCGGTCAGCGACGCCAGTCTGGGGCTGGGCGCGGGCCGTTCGCTCCGCGTGGCGAACTCGGAGATCAGCCGCCGGGTGATCGCCGGGGCCAGCAGCGCATCGCCGCGCGCCACCACCCGGACCGCGTGGATCAGCTCGGTCGGTTCGGTGTCCTTGACCAGGAAACCGCTGGCTCCGGCGCGCAACGCGGCGTAGACGTGATCGTCCACGTCGAAGGTGGTCAGGATGATCACCTTCACCGCGGCCAGTCGCGGGTCGGTGCAGACCCGCCGCGTCGCCTCCAGGCCGTCCAGGTCGGGCATCCGGATGTCCATCAGCACGACGTCGGGGCGCAGTTCGCCTGCGCGGTACACCGCCTCGGCACCGTCGGCGGCCTCGCCGACGATCTCAATGTCGTCCTCACCCGCCAAGATCGACCGAAATCCAGCGCGCACCAGCGTCTGGTCGTCGGCCAACATCGCGCGGATCACGGAGCATCCCGCCACGGCAGGCGAGCTCGCACATGGAAGCCTCCAGTCGGAAGGGCATCGGCGGCGAACTCCCCGCCCAGCGCCCGCGCGCGCTCGTCCATACCGCGAATCCCGTTGCCCCGCTGGGCGTTCTGCTCCGCCACTGCCGTCCCATCGTCGTCGATCTGCACCCGGACATCCTGGCCGGAGTAGCTTATGCGCACGAAAGCCGTGCGCGCGTCGGCGTGTCGGGTCACATTGGTCAGCGCCTCCTGCACGATCCGGTACCCGGCGAGATCGACTTCCGGCGGCAGCGGCCGGACCTCGCCATCGACCTCGACGTGCACCGTCAATCCGGTGGCGCGGGCTTGCGCGACCAAGTCGTCCAGCCGGTCCAGCCCTGGCGCGGGTGCGGTCGGCGCGGCCTCGTCGACCTGCCGCAGCACGCCGAGCGTGGCGCGCAGGTCGCGCAGCGCGTCCTTGCTGGCCTGCTTGATCGAGGTCAGCGCCGGTCCGGCCTGCTCCGGATCGGCGTCCAACCGGTGCAGCGCGGCACCGGCCTGCACGTTGATCAGGGAGATGTGGTGGCCGAGCACGTCGTGCAGCTCCCGCGCGATGCGCAACCGCTCCTCGCTGGCCCGCGAGCGCGCTTCCTCCTCCTTCTCCCGCTCCACTGCCCGCATCCGCTCATCCGCTTCGTGCAGGTAGGCCCGCCGGTTGTGGACCAGACCGCCGATCGCGACCGCCGCGACCAGCCAGCCGGCCAACAGGTAAAGCGAGGTGTCGTCCAGGTGCCGGACTCCGCTGCTCAGCTCGCCGTAGCCGACGAGCAGCATCGCCACCACCGCGAGCAGGACTGCGACCGCCGTGCGCCCCTCAGCGGCCACCGTGAACAAGGCGACCGCGAAGGCCAGCGTCAGCGGACCGTCCAGCGAGCTGAGCGGGTAGTAGACGGCGCACCCCACCAGCGTCACCAGCGCGACCGGAACGGGGAACCGCCGGCGGAACACCAACACCGCGCAGGTGCCGAGGATCAGCACCACGTCGAGCGGCCGGAGAACCCCTTGCTCGAGCGGGAACCTCAGCAGTCCGGTGAGCAGCACCGCCGCAGCGATCAGCGCCGCCAGCACCACGTCGACGACGGTGCCGGGCACTCGCTGGAAAACGGTCATGCCCGGAACAATAAGCGTTCTCCGGATCGCTTCAGCATTCCGCGCGCGACGATCTCCAGCGCGACCAGGATCGCCACCGACTCCACCGCGAGCAGCGCCACCAGCACGTACAGCTGCACCACCCCGGCCTGCACCGGTGTCGCACCGCCGAGCAGCATCCCGACGAACGCGCCGGTGAAAGTTGAATCAGAGATGGGTCGTCCGTGGGTGCGTTTTCGCAGTTCAGAGGCTGTTCAGCTCGGCTCTGACGGCTGATCTTGTGTGCTGGCGCGGTCAATTCCGCATACCTCGTAGACTCTAGTGGGTTCGTGATTCTGTTTTCTTTACGCGGGCTTGATTGATCTTGTTGTTGCAGATCTCGGTGTTGGCCACCTCTAAACCGGCCGCCCGTTCCTCGTCCCGCAGCAGCGCCTTCCGCTCGCCCCACGAGCACGCAAGCAGGCGTGTAGGCACCCACTCCTCCAGGCCTTGGAGCTCATCCTCTTCGTACCGGACCCGACACTGACGACCACGGACAGGACCCACGAACGTCACCTTCGTAAACGAGTTGCCCGCTTCCCGGTGCCGCGCTGAAGTTGCGGTCCTCGCCAAGTCTGACGACGCCAAAGGCTGGGAGCGGCGCGGAGTAGGAGCCGCCTGCGGTGCAGCCGAGAGCTACCTTTGTGCACGGGAGAGGATTCGAAGCGCTTGGGTGCGTGCGGGCCGACCTGACTTGTACGCGCGGTGATCCTTTGTTACGGGTGGGAGGACGACGGTGTCGACAGATTCCACCGCAGAGCCCGCCGACGGCGACGGGCATGGTGATGTTGCGGGGCCCTCTCGTCGAGGAGCGGGGCACTCCGAGACGCCGGATGAGGAGCCGGTGGCCGACGCGGCGATGGCGGCGAGGCCAAGCAGCAGCGAGCAGCCGACGCAGCCGGGACCTCTTGCCCGGCGCTCGCCTTTCGTCACAGGCATGACCGCGGCGGCCGGCGTGGCGGTGACTTACGGCGTCGTCGAGTTGATCATTGCTGCACGGCAGGTCTTGATCCTCGTCGGGTTGGCGTTCTTCGTGGCGATGAGCTTGGAACCAACAGTGGCGTGGTTGGTGCGACACCGGTTTCCGAGATGGACTGCGGTGTCGGGTGTGCTTGTCATTGCTCTGGGCGTCGTGGCCGGATTCCTCGCTGCGGCGATCCCGCCTCTGATCACTCAAGCCCGCCAGTTCGCCGTGCAGGTACCGGGATACCTGCAGAGCCTGCAAGACCCGCATTCCACGCTCGGACGCCTCAGTGCCCAGTTCGAGGTTCAACAGCGCGTGCAGCAGTTGCTCAGCGGACAAGGCGCAACGCTCGCGCAGGGACTGCTCGGGGCGGGACAGCTGCTGCTCGACCTGATTTCCGGAGCTGTCGTGGTCGCAGTGCTCGTGGTGTACTTCCTCGCGGCAATGCCGAGCATCCGGCGAGCGCTGTACCGGCTGGTGCCCGCAGACCGGCGCCCTCGCGCCATCTTGATCGGCAATCAGATCTTCGATCAGACCGGCGCGTACCTGCTCGGCAATCTGATCACCTCGTTGATTGCCGGTACGGCCGCCTTCGTCTGGCTGGTGATCTTCGGTGTGCCGTTTCCGCTGTTGCTGGCAGTGCTCGTCGCGCTCCTGGACCTGGTTCCGGTAGTCGGCACGATCACCGCCGGTGTGATCGTTTCGGCGGTGTCCCTGACCGTGTCGGTGCCGGTCTTGTTGGCCACGGTGGGCTTCCTCATCGTCTATCGCGTCATCGAGGACTATCTGCTCGTACCGAAAATCATCGGCCGGACCGTGCAGGTGCCTGCCGCCACCACAGTCATCGCCGTCTTGCTCGGCGCGACTCTGCTGGGAGTGATCGGCGCGTTGATCGCCATTCCCGTGGCTGCAGTGATCCGGCTCCTGCTGCGCGAGTTCGTACTGCCCCGCCTGGACCACACGTGACGACAGCGAGAAGCTACGCAGCCGGGCCGGGATTTCGCTCAGGTTCATCTGGCGAGCAGTCGACGGCCGATGCCCCCGGACGTGGCGGCTCCCGATAAGTGGTGCTGTGCCCGTCGTCGGATCAGGATGGGCAGGTAGTTCGCCACCTTCGCCGAGGGCACGAACTCGGCCGCGGCGGCCTGCACCGCCTTTGACACGTGCGCCCGCGGCGTGGTCGGGAACATGCGGAAGAGTTCCTCGTTCACCAAGGCGAGCTCACGCTCGAGCCATTCGTGATCAATGGTGGCCACGCGCGCCCCCCAATTCACAAAGCAGGATCCCAAGGCACCCGGGTGCCGCCCAGGGCAGGAAGACCTCCGCGACGGACGGAAGACGGCTGGTGACGTAATGCATCCCGCTCGACCGCACAGCCCGCGAAGCTCTACGAACATGGTTTTGCGAACGCGTGAATTGGCCGGGAGCCAACAATCCCAGCACTGTGGCTCAACCGCCGCAGCGGATGGCTGAACGTCCACAGCATCTGGGGCATCATCGAGCCTGGTCAGCGCGCGAGCCACTCCCGATAGGTGGTCTTGGCGATGACGGCGTCGTCCTTGGCGATGAGGACGTCGCGCGGGACGGCGGCGAACATGCCGGCGCTGTTGTCGGTGACGACGGCGCGATGGTCACCACGGGCGGCAAGAGTGATCTTGCTCAGCTCGTCGAGCGTGAAGACCTCGGGGCCGGCGACGTTGCGGGTGCCCTGCAGCGGGTCGCCCAGGCTGACGTCGGCCACGGCCCGGGCGACGTCGGCCGCGGCCATGGGCTGGACGGGAGTGGCGGGCAGGCGGACGGTTTTCTCGTCGGCGGTCCAGGACAGCACCGCGTCGATGAACTCGAAGAACTGCGTGGCGCGGACGATCGAGTACGGCACGGGGCCAGCCTTGAGGATGTCCTCCTGCAGTACCTTCGCGCGGTAGTAGACCAGGCCCGGCACCTGGTCGGCGCCCACGATCGAGAGGATGACCGCGTGGCCGACGCCGGCGGCCTTGGCTGCCGTCAGCAGGTTGTCCATCGTCTTCTGGAAGAACTCGAGCGAGGCTTCGTCGAAGGTCGGCGAGTTCGTCAAGTTGACGACGACGTCGGCCTTGTCCAGCGCTTCGGGCAGGCCTTGCCCGCTGAGCAGGTCCAGACCGGTGGACGGCGAGTGCGGTACCGCCTCGTGCCCACTGGCGTTCAGGATCTTGACCACCTGCGAGCCGATGAGCCCGGTACCGCCCATGACAGCGATCTTCATTGTCTGACCCTCCTCGTTCTCGAAGATGAGATGCCCAGGCCTTCAGCACGACGGGTGCGATGAAGCTGAGCTTGTGGTCAGGCTGTGCGCGGGGCCCGGCGGTCCTTGCGCTGGTCGAGTTCTTCCTCGTCCACCAAAGTGAGCATGGGTTTGCCCGGTTCGCAGAGCATGGTGACGGTGAAGCGCACCGGGGCGTCGTCGCGGTTGTTGCCGTCCTGGTAGTGGATGACGTCGCCACCTGGCTCCCAGAACGCCTCCCCGGCCCGAACGACACGCGCCGGCTCACCCTCGACCTCGAACACCATCTCGCCGTCCAGCACTAAGCCGAACGCCGGTCCGGGGTGCCGATGCGGAGGGGTGCCAGGGTCGCCCGGTGGGAACTCGACGACGACGGTCGTCGCGTGTGCACCCGCCGGGATGAAGGGAGGCTCCGCCTCCTGCACCATGGTGATCGCCGACTGCCACGCGTTCGATCGTGGCTTCTGCCTGTCGTTCGTCGACTCGATGTCCGACATGAAAACCTCGCCGAGGAATGGGACGCGGAGGAATCCGCTCAGCCCTAGGATCGGACAGCGCGCGGGTTTTGACACCTCACTTGGTCGTGATTCAACAGGCCTGCCCCGGGAATGACTGATGTCACGCCAAAGCTCAGGCACAGGCGCTGACGCCATGGCCGGCATGCCGTTGGCGGCGGGGCATCAACGTAACTGGGTGGTTACGTTGCGATGCTGGTTTCGGTGGTGAGGCGGCGGGCGGTGTGGCGTCCGGTGGCGTTGGACCACTGGATGTTCCGGCCGGCGAGGCGGGTGGCCATGAGGCGGATCATCGCGAGTTTGATCATGTTTTCGGAGTT